>JASLXG010000012.1 GCA_030740435.1 Alphaproteobacteria bacterium
TCCGCCACCGGTCGCCCGGTCTTGTTCGTCGGCTTCCTCGCTACTATGGCGGGGTCTGACTTCTCGCGCCCGTTCGTCATCGGCTTCGGCTCCTCGCCTTCCCGACGCGGACCGGTGCAGCCAAGGCCGCCCGGCCGGACACGAGATCTCCCAGGTTCCGACACGTTCCTTTCGTACGTGATGAGGTCTCTGACTGCGGCAGAGCGACGGCCCCTTGCATAGCGGTTCCGCACATGTTGCCTTCGACCACCCTGACGGCCTCGGCCTCTGCAATCTCTTCGATTTCGCAGCTCAATGTCTCACCCCATACGATCACTGTGTACGCTTTGCGGCCGCCGTCGTCGACGGCTCGCACAACACTCGCTACCAGGCTGGCGCTACCCATTACCTGGACCGGTCTTGCACCGGTTGGAACATGCCAGCTTCTCCTGGCGCACCAGGATAGGAACGCAGCAAAGCGCGATGTGGGACATCGGGCAAGCAGCGTGACACACCCTGTCGGTGCGACAGCGGCGCCCGAAGGGTCACTCCCAGGCGCGCGCCCGCTACGGAAAAGGTCGCAGAGCGTAGTCCCACTACGCTCATCGACCTTTTCCTTCCGGATCGCATCACCTGGGAGTGACGCAGGCCGTGACCCGGTGAGAAATGTGGGCTAAGCCAGGCAGGGCCGGCTCTCCGCCCGGCTCGTCTTGAGCGCCACCTGGGTCTCCTGATCGGCCGGCGTGTGCTGCCGGCTGGAGCGACGTACGGTCTCGGCGATCAGGCGAAAACGGGCACCATCCATGCCTTCGGCCAGGATAACGTAGCGCAGGCTGGCGCTGCGCCAGGTATAGGCCAGCTTCAGTCCCTCGACGTGATCCGCCAAGGCTTCTCCCAAGCCGCTGCCGGCAGGGGCGACAAGCAAACTGACTTTGCAGCCGCGGCTGCCGACGTAGCCGACCAGCAGCAGGTCATCGTTGCGGGGGCGGCTCTCGGCATGAACCAGCGTGAGGCCGGCCGCCGAGAGATCGGGAACGTAAGCGCCGGGCAGCATCTCCCCGTAGTCGGCCAGCAACACCGCCGGGCTAGCTTGGGCCACGACCCCTGCCGCCGACCAGCCATCGTGTCGCTGCCAGGCTGCCTCGAGCCAGGGCAGCGACCACGGCAGCAGGGCCCACGCCACGAGCGACCCGACCACAACCAGGAACGCCACACAGGCCGCCAGAGCGGTTGCCTGACGCGGCCAGCGGCTACGCTGTGGCAGGGCGCTGGCGGCGCCTTCGCCGCTGTCCGCCACGGCGGACTTGAGCCGGCCCAGAACCGTCACTTGGTGTGCTACCTTGGGATCCTCGGCAACGGCCCGGGCCACCACGGCGGCATCGGCGGCGTCGAGCTCGCCGTCCACATAGGCGTTGATCACCTCGAATGTCACTCTATCGACGCTCATTCCCCACTCTTTTGCTGCTTCGTTGCTACGTCCCTGATGGCCTACTGCTCGAGCGCCACGAACAAGGCCTGCCGGGCCCGACTGATACGGCTCATGACGGTCCCGGCGGGAATGCCGAGCAAACCCGCGGCCTCCGCATAGCTCAAGCCGACCACGTCGATCATGGTCAAGATCTCCTGGTGGGCCTGGGGTAGGTTGGCCAGTTCGCGTTTGACGGCGAGATTATTGATTAAACGTTCGTCACCCTCCCAGAATTCCATTGCCGGTTCGGCACTGGCCGATTCCAGTGCCGAACTGGCTGTAAGGCGCCGGCGGCGGCTGTCGAGGAAGGTGTTCTTCAGGATTCGGAAGAGCCAGGCACGGTAGGCCGGCTCGTCGGCGGGAATGCGGCGGGCCGAGAGGGCCTTGGCGGCACAGTCCTGCACCAGATCCTCCGCCTCGTGGCTGTTGCGGCAGAGCGACATGGCGTAGCCGAACAGCCGTTCAACATACGCCTCTATTTTTATCGTGCCGTTATGGTTCACATCTCCCCTCTCTCCCGTCGACGACAGCATCACGCCGTTCGCGCCGTCTGGCAAGCCACAAATGAACGCCTTCTTTCCTCGAACGCCAGTTTGTCGGACGACGAATGAGGTTCCCTCGATCCTAGCTCCGCGGCGCGAGCAAAATCCGCTGCGGGCCAATCGGCGGAAACCGGGGAATCAGTCCGGCAGGCCCGCTTTGCGCAAGCCCTTTACAAATTGCTCGGGTGGTTCAGTCCGATTCGAGATGACCAAGGCTGGCAGCGAGATATCTCCATGCACCTGGAAATTCGGGCCGCCAGTTCTGTCTATGGTGCCAAAGGCAAGGTGAAGAAAAAGGCCGTACCGCCGTCCGCCCCTGGCTGGCTCCAGAGCCTGCCGCCGTTCTCCTTGATGAAGGCTCGGCACAACGAAAGACCGAGCCCAACGCCGTGCGGCTTGGTCGTAAAGAAGGGTTGGAAGGGTTGGAAGGCTTGGGCCTCGACCGCCACCCTGACCGCCACACGGATGGTGACGCGCCGCCGCCGGCCCTCAGACGTCCGCCAAAGTCCGGTCGAACTCAAGAACCGGCGTCACACCGAAGCGTCGCGCCTCGAAGTCCAGCAACACGCTGGTCTCAAAGATCACAGCATTGAGATCGGTCCGCACTCTCTCGGGGTCCTGCCCTTTCGCGAAACGCCGTACGCGGTGAACGATCAACTCCGCCTGCCCGAAAATCCCAGAAAATCAGCAAATTGCCATTCGGAAAATTCTTCCAACCTTCATCACCGGCGATTTTGCGACAACCCATGTGAAGCCGCTCTCCCCGCGGCACCGCGGGCCCAGATGCCGAAAGGGCTATCTCAGGCTTTTGAGGTGGCGGCCCAGCACTCCCAGGTATTTCTCGTCGCGCTGGGTAACGAACTGGGTGACCTCCTTTTCGATCGCCCGGACGGCCTGTTTGAACTTCTTTTTTCCCTTCAGCTTCATGTGCTTCAAGATGCCGCTGGAAACCGCCTTGCCGACCGCCTCGTTGGGCTTCGCACCGAGCAGCTTGGCAACGGTGCGGGGAAAGATGTAACCCGGTACCGTGCCCTGAAGTTCCCGGCGCTCCTTTTGCGGAAGCTTGGAGTAACCGCCCAGCAACTCGACCAGCACGACGTTGAAGGTGGTGACGGCGGCGAGATCTTTGACCGACTTCAGCCGTCCCTTCTTGCTGGCCTGAGCCATGGCGCCTTCAAGAATGAAACGGGCGGCCGCTTCGACTTCGCCATAGGAAGCGGACTTGCCGGGCCGCAATTTGGGGAAGATCTGGAAGGTTCTCAGCGTCCTGTCGAACTCAAGCACGAATTTGTCGCGCGACAAGGCCGCCCGAAGCTGCTTTTCCTGAACCTTGTCGTCGCCGAACAGCCCTAGAAGCATGACAAACCCTCCAAATGCCGAACTTCTCCTGCAACGAAACACTCGCTCCCTAGGGAAGTCAAGAGTTTTATTAGGGAATACCCTAGGATATAGTTCTGTCAGACGAAAGATGAGCGGAAGTTCAAACCCCTTTTTGTCGAGGGAGAATTACGTTGGTTGGGTGGCAGTCGGCGCCCGCCCCATCTTGGGCAAATAGTGGCCGAGAAGCTGCCGGCCCACCGCATGGAAATGGCCGTCTTCTCGACGGCCGGCTTCGCCGGTGCCGTGGTCGGCCACTTCATCGCCCCGAAGACGGTGACGGCGGCGCTCGCCTGGTCGGGCACCCCGGCCGCCCTGGTGCCGGCGCTGGCCATCGCCCTGGTCATCCTGGGCGGCCTGCTCGGTCTCGACGCCATCGTCACGGGAATGATCCTGGCCGCTGCCCTGCCCCACCCCGAGGCTTTTGGCGTCCATCCGGTAATCCTCGGCAGCGCCGTGGTGCTGCTGCCGGTTTCCCTGAAGTTGGCGGTGGTGCGGCGGTCTATTTTCCCTGGAACACCGGCTCCCGCTTTTCCAGGAAGGCATTGACCCCTTCGGCGTGATCCTCGGTTTGGCCGCAGCGAATATGGGTTTCCGCTTCGCGGTTCAAACTGGTGGCGAAATCCACGGTCGAGGCATGGGCCACGTTGGCTTTCATATAGCGGTAGCTCACCGACGGGCCGGCAGCGACGCGCCCGGCGATTGCCATGGCTTCTGTCATCAGTTCATCGTGGGGAAAGACCCGGTTCACCATGCCGATCCGCAACGCTTCCTGGGCTGAAAGGATATCGGGAAGAAAGAACAATTCCTTGGCCTTGGCCTCGCCCAACAATCTTGTCATTTGCCAGGTCGTACCGAAATCGCCGTCATAGCCGACGCGCGCGTAGGCGGTGCCGAACTTGGCTTTGTCCGAGGCAAAGCGCAAATCGCAAGCTAGCGCCAGGCCGAGGCCACCTCCGACGGCGGCCCCATTGACCACCGCAATGGTGGGCTTGGGCATGGAATTGAGCAAAAGCGGAAACCGGTGCCAGCTGCGCAAAGTTTCGATCTGCGCTTCCACGGGCGTGCCGGCGGGGCCAAATTCCTCGCCGGTTTGCATCACCGCCACATCACCGCCGGCACAAAACGCACGCCCCTCGCCGGTCACGACGACGGCGCCCACGCCTGGGTCGGAAGCAAATTCTTGGAGCACTTCGACCCCGCGCTGCAATTGGGCATCGGTCAACGCATTCATTTGGTCGGGCCGATTGAGGGCAATGATTCCCACTCGATTTTCGCAGCGGATCAGCAATTCCTGATCGGTCATTGCGCATTCTCCTGATTGTAGGGAGCAGGGACACGGTTGCCGTCCGGCGATCCCGGCCTGACCAGCAAGCATAGCGCAATGCCACGGCATGTGCTCTTCTCGCCTTGGGCTCTTGTGGCCAACCATGCCAGCAAAACCGCAAGCCCAAAGGCACCCTTGCAGGTGAGCAAACCTTGAGGAATCAAACCATGATCTCCAGCGATCCCAGGTATGAACGCAAATTTGCCACCGTCAACGGCAAGCGCATGGCCTATGTGGACGAAGGTGAAGGCGACCCGATCGTCTTTCAACATGGCAATCCGACATCGTCCTATCTCTGGCGCAACGTCATGCCCCATTGCGCCGGCCTTGGCCGCCTGATCGCTTGCGACCTGATCGGCATGGGCGATAGCGAGAAATTGGATGATTCCGGGCCCCAGCGATACAGCTATACGGAACACCGGGACTATCTGTTTGCACTCTGGGATCAGCTCGGCATCAGCGACAAGGTGATCTTCGTGATCCACGACTGGGGATCGGCGCTGGGCTTCGACTGGGCCAACCAGAACCGGGACAAGGTCCTGGGCATCGCCTACATGGAGGCGGTGGTCAAAACCATGAGCTGGGCCGGATTCAACGAACAGGGCCGCAGCGTTTTCCAGGGCCTCCGTTCCGAGGCCGGCGAAAACATGGTGTTGGAGAAAAACCTATTCGTCGAGCACATCCTGCCCGGCATGATGCTGCGGGATTTGAGCGATGCGGAAATGGCGCACTACCGCAAACCCTATCTGGAGCCGGGCGAAGATCGCCGGCCCACCCTGACCTGGCCGCGGATGATCCCGATCGACGGCGAACCGCCCGAAGTCTGCCGCATCGTCGATGCATACGGCACCTGGCTGTCGCAATCCGATATCCCCAAGCTTTTCGTCAACGGCGAGCCCGGCGCCATCATCATCGGCTCGCTAAAGGACTACTGCCGCAGCTTGCCGAACCAAACCGAGATCACGGTCAAGGGTGTCCATTATCTGCAGGAGGACAGCCCCGACGAGATCGGCCGGGCGCTAGCGGAATTCGTCAAAGGCATTCGCGGGTAGACCGCACCAAATTGGGCAAATAGTGACCGATCACTCGATCGCTGGCGGCTCATGCGCCGAAAGCGGCGGCACCGGACCCTCGTAGCGGACCACCTCAACCAACGCAGTGTGTGCGGTGCACCCCTGGGCCAGGCGGGAGCTGCCGACGTCGCGGGTCAGGACATTGGGGTTGCCGTGGCGTTCGAGTTGCCCCGCGCCGGGCGCGTCGTACCAGGCACCGGTGGCCAGGGCGATCACGCCCCGCTTCACGCCGTCGCTGACCACCGCCCCGGCCAGGCAGGCACCGCGATCGTTGAAGATCCGCACCAGATCGCCAGCCTCGATGCCGCGGGCCCCGGCATCAATGGGATGGATGACCACCGGTTCGCGGCCCGCGACCTTGTTCTCCAGGCTGTAGTCGCCACAATCGAGTTGACTGTGCAGCCGCGCCGCCGGCTGCGGCGACACCATGTGCAAGGTGTATCGCGTCGCTATCGGGGCACCCAGCCATTCGTCCGGTTGCAGCCAGGTCGCGTGGGGCGGGCAGTCGTCATAGCCGAAGCCGGCAATGGTTTGCGAATAGATCTCGATCTTGCCGCTCGGAGTGTTCAAGGGATGAGCTTGCTGATCGGCGCGGAAGCCGCTGAAGGGGATGTGCGGACCGCCCATCGGCAGGGTCACCTGACCCGCCGCCCAGAAACCGTCGAAATCCGGGAGCCGGGCCCCTTCCGCTGCGGCGCTTTGCAGAAAATCGTCATAGAGCCGGCGCAGCCATTGTTCGGCGTTGCGCCCTTGCGTGAAGGTATCGGCGATGCCGAGGCGATCCGCGATGCCGGCAAAGATATCGTAATCGTCCCGCGCCGCGCCGACCGGCTCGATGACCTGCTTCATCGCCGTCATCACCTCTTCATTGAAAGAATAACCGATGTCGTTGCGCTCATAGGGCGTTGTCGCCGGCAGCACCAGATCGGCGTGCTTGGCCGCCGCCGTCCACCAGGGCTCATGCACGATGATGGTCTGGGGCCGTTGCCAGGCCGTGATCAGGCGGTTCAAATCCTGGTGGTGATGGAAGGGGTTGCCGCCACACCAGTAGATCAGTCGGATGTCGGGATAGGCTTGCCGCCGCCCATTGTAGTCGAAGGCGAGGCCGGGATTCTCGAGCATGTCCACCACCCGGGCGACCGGGATGAAGGCGTCGATCGGATTTTTCCCTTGCGGCAACGCCGGGCCGTCGAGCTTGGTCGCGGTGCGGCCGGTGTTGTTGAAGGAGCCGACGCTGAAGCCGACGCCAGCGCCCGGCAGGCCGATGCCACCCAACATGGCGGCCAGGGTGAGCGCCATCCAGAACGGCTGCTCGCCGTGCTGCGCCCGCTGCAGCCCCAGCGCCATGGTGATGTAAGTGCGCTTGTCCGCCATGCGTCGCGCCAGGTCGACGATGGCGGCGGCCTCGAGGCCACAGATCGAGGCCGCCCAGGCCGGCGTCTTCGCCTGGCCGTCGCTCTCGCCCGTGAGGTAGGCGCGGAAGCGCTCGAAACCGACGCAATGGCTATCGAGGAACGCCTTGTCGTGGCGGTCTTCGGCTATCAGCCAATGGGCGATGCCCAGCATCAGGGCGGTGTCGCTGTTGGGACGCGGGGCCAGCCACTGGGCCTCGAGAAAATCAGCCAGGTCATCGCGCAACGGGCTGACGTTGACGAACGCCACGCCGTTGTCACGGCACGACGCGAGGGCCTGGCGCAAGACGTGGCGGGTCAGGCCGCCCGCTTCGACCTGGGCGTTGCGCAACGGCGCGCCGCCGAACATGACCATCAGTTCGCAGGCCTCGGCGACGATTTCCCACGACGCGCCCCAGCGTAGAAAGTCCAGCGATTTCCGGCCCGTGACATGGGGCAGGATGACGTTCGCGGCGGCCGCCGAATAGCTGTCCACGGAGCGGACGTAGCCGCCATGGCAATTGAGGAAGCGGTGCACCTGGCTTTGGCAATGGTGAAAGCGCCCGGCACTGGCCCAGCCGTAGGAACCGCCGAAGATCGCCTCGTTGCCGTGTTGCCGCTTGATCCGGACGAGTTCAGCCGCCGCCAGATCCATGGCCCGGTCCCAGGAAATCGGCACGAAGGGCTCGCTGCCCCTGCCACCGCCGTGCTGTTCCGGCCCCCGCTCGAGCCAGCCTTTGCGCGCCATCGGCTGACTGACACGGGAGCGGTGATGTACGGCGCTGGGAATCGAACGGCCGATCGGCGACGGATCGTCATCATCGGGGCTGGGATGTGCCGCGCGGATCCGGCCGGCGCCGACTTCCAACCGGTAGCTGCCCCAATGGGTCAGGGTGGAGATCCGCTTAGGCACACTCATGATAGACGCTTGGTTTTTTTCCTAGCGGCATTTTCCAGGGCGCCCAATTCGGCCCCCCCGGTTTGGCTCCTGCCATTCGCCGACAATGTTAGCACCAGGTGCCAGCGACCGCGAATTCGGCTAGGGTGCCGAGAAACCATCGTTTCGACACTGCAGGAGATGGTTATGGCGAAAATCCGAATCCAGCGAACCCACGAATTCGAGGGCGGCGAGGTCAAGCTCGCCGACGGTGTTCTCTACGTCGACGGCGAGAAGGTCATGGACTTTCCCGACCCGGCTCTGCACCTGGAGACCGAGGGCGAGGTCAGCGTCTCATCGGACGTGCCCGTGACGACGACGACGATCCCCGGCGCCGGCGCCTCGGGGTCGGCCAGTGCCGCCGCCGCGTCGACGGTATCGGGCAAGGGCGGCTCGGTCCACGTCGCCAGCGGCGATCCCGAACTGGCCGCGAAGATCGCCAAGGACGTTCAGGACAAGGTCGGCGACATCGGCGGCAAGGTGACCGAGGCGATCAAGGAATCCATGGAGAAGGCGTTCCCGCCCGGCTTCCCGTTCCACGACAAGAAGTAGGGCCACCGTCTCTGAGCTACTGTTCTATTGCTTGATCGCGCCGATGGTGCGGGGTGGGGCCGATAAGCAAGAGGTACAGGACTTCGACGTCGGGATAGTGTTCCGAGTGCACTTTCGGCGGCGTCACAGCGAAAATTCGGCACCAGCTTCCCGCCAACCGCTTGACGCCTTGCATTTGCGGCAAACGCGCTCCCCCGGCCACTCGCTCTCGAACGGCTCCCGACACTTCAAACATCGACGGGTCTGGGGTTGGGAGATCTGCCTGGATTCGGGCTTCTTTTGATAGTCGACGTGAGTCATGCCAGCGCTGAGCCGTTAGTCGAGGAGAACCAGATTTTCAGCGGCGGACTTTCCGTCGCGGCCCGGCACGAGCTCGAACTCAACCTTCTGACCCTCGTTGAGGGTGGCGAGTCCGGCCTTCTCCACAGATGAGATGTGGACGAAAGCGTCCCTTGTGCCATCGCTGGGCTCGATGAACCCGAATCCCTTGGTCGCGTTGAACCACTTCACCGTTCCTTGCGGCATTCCCGTTTCCTTCGATTGCTGGGTTGCTTGGGTGCGGCGCTGGGTATACCACACGATGGCCGCCACGGTCGCCGAAAAATTTAACACGGGACATCTTTTGGCGGCTCAAAAAATACCATTCCCCTACCGGCCGGACCCAACGTTCACGGATTCCTGGGAGCGACCACGAACCATGTCTCCATCTTCTCCTTGCCTTTGATCGGGATCACCCCTCTAGGGTCGCACTCGAAGGCATCCTTGATCAACTCGTAGGTGGCAGCCGAAATGTGGACTTTTCCGACTTCCCCGTGTTGCTCCATCCGGGCGGCGACGTTCACGGTGTCCCCCCAAAGATCATATTGAAACTTCATCTTGCCGATAATGCCGGCAATGATGGGCCCCGAATTGATCCCCAGGCGAAACTCCAAGCGCTTGCCGCCTCTGTCCGGCAGTTCTTTGAGGCCTTGGACTATGTCCAGCGCCAGCGCGGCGAGAGTCGTTGCGTGATCGGCCCTGGGGGTCGGGACCCCGGCGGCAATCATGTAGTTGTCGCCAATGGTCCGTATTTTTTCGACGCCGTATTTCTCCACCAAACCGTCGAACATGGAGAAAACCTCGTTGATCCAGTCGACGACATCCGCCGGTGCCATATTGGCAAAGATCGGCGTCGAGCCGACCATGTCGCAGAACAGTATGCTGCATGTCTCATAGTGATCGGCAATGGTTTCCCGTCCGGATTTGAGGACCGGAACAATCTCCCTGGGAAGGATGTTCAGCAACAGCGACTCCGATCTCTCGTGCTCCCGCTGATAGGCGTTCACGAAGTACATCATCGAGAGGAATATGGCGACGGCGGGACCGACGATGTTCATGCCGAAGAAAAGCATCGAGGTCTGTTGCGACAGCTCTGGGGACGAGGGCTGAAACTGCTGATCGAGAAGCAGCGAGATGGCGAGAAGCACGAGATAGGCGGCGAACCACCAAAGCGCCGCGCGCACGGTCTGAAACATCAGGGCGCAAAAAGGCGCCAGGATCGATCAGGTCATCAAGACGCCCGAAGCGGCAAAGCCACCCAGGCTCCACTGCATGGCGATGGGGTTCCACAGGATCATCAGGAAGAAGGGATAGAGCAGCAGTGGAAAGCGCTTGGTGGCCATGAAAACGAGCAGCGCCGCCCCGATGACCCGCGTGAATCCGTAGGTGATGAAGACCGTGAGCGTGGGGCCGAGGATGGCGAAATACATCGTCCCCCAAACGATGCTGGCAAAAAAGCAAATGCCCGACAATACGAGCAACGTCACCTTGTCGCGACGTTCCTCCGGCGTGTCCGTTTCGCGAGTGCCTATTCTTTCGAGATAGGATCTGAGATTGGATAGTGTCTGTCTCATCGATCGCCCTTTCCGCTAGCAAGAGCTCCGAACGCAATCGCCTCAACAACACCGTCACCTCACTACCGAGCATACGCCACCCGGCGGCGTTCAATTCAAGGTTATTTCAGCGATGCGAAACCTGAGAGACGGTATCGATGTGCCCGGAGGTCTCAGGATTGGGATTGGGATGTGCGAGCTCAGCGCCCCCGCGCCGCCGCCGCCAGGTCGTCACGGAAATCGGGATGCGCGATGGCGGCGAGGTTGCGGGCGCGCTCAGCTAGCGAAAGATCACGCAGCCAGGCGATGCCGTATTCGGTGACCACCACGTCGACGTCGTAGCGCGTCGCCGTGGCCACGTGGCCGGCCGGCAGGTCGGGCACGATGCGCGAGATGGTGCCGCCGGCGGCCGTTGATTCCAGCACCATCACCGAGAGCGCGTCGTCGACCAGGCGGCAGGCCCGCAGGAAGTCGACCTGGCCGCCGACGCCGCCATACTGCTGGCCGGCCACCACTTCGGCGTTGGCCTGGCCGCCGAAGTCGATCTCAAGGGCCGAATTGAAGCAGCGCAACAGGGGATTGGCCGCAATTACCAGCGGATTGACGCAGGTTTGGGCGCCGCTGAGGTAATAGGCCGGGTTGTCGGCGATGCGCCCGGCGATGCCCTGCACCGAGATGGTAAAGTCGACCTTGCCGGTGTGGTTGGGCTTGGCCGCCCCATCGGCGGCGCCGGCCTCGACCAGGGTGCAAAGTCCCGGCCCCAGCACTTCGGTGTGGATGCCCAGGCCCTTCTTGTGCACCAGGCGCGAGAGCGCATCGTCGGCCAGCGAGCCGACGCCGGCCTCCAAGGTGGCGCCATCGGAGACGAGTTCATCGAGGAAGCCTGCGACCTGGCCGGCCAGCGGCGAATGCTCGGCCTGGCGGCCGGATCCGGGCGGCAGCGGCGGCACCGGGATCAGGGCCGTGAAATCGTCGACCGTGAAGGCCTCGCCCAGCACCTGGGGTTGGTTGTCGTCGACCAGGGCGTAGGCCCGGCCACCCGGTTTCAGGCTGGCCACCAGGCTGTCGTTGTGGGCCATGGTCGAGCCCGGCCGCAGCCTGCCGTCGGCTTCGGGCGCCGCCGTCATCAGCACCGCCAGGTCAGGGGCCCAGCGAGGCAGAAAGCCGGTCAGACCATGGAAGGTAAGCGGCAGATATTCGATGCGGCCGCTGCTCACCAGCTCGCGGGCCGGCGGCGAGGCGAAGAGCGTCAACAACCTGATGCCCGGATTGGCCGCCACCGCGATGGTCCCCGGTCCGGGCGAGCCCATGATCAGCGTCACGTCCTCGAGATCGCGGCGCCGGGCCAGGGCCTCGAGGAAAACCGTGGGTTCGGGAATGCCGAGGCCGATGCGCTGGCCGCTCTTCACCGTTGCCACCAGGTCGTCGATGGTCGCGCTCATGGCCCCACCAGGCTGCGTACGTCGCCGACGATCTCGGCCAGCGCCGTGCCCGGGCCGTAGACGCCGCGCACCCCCAGCTCCTTGAGGCCGGCCACGTCGTCGGCCGGGATGATGCCACCGCAGATCACCGCCCGGTCGCCCAGACCGGCGGCCTCCAGGCCGGCCACGATGTCGCGTGTCAGGGCCAGATGGGCGCCCGAGAGGAAACTCAGGCCCACCACGTCGACGTCTTCTTCCAGCGCCGTGGCGACGATGCTTTCGCTGGTCTGGAAGACGCCGGTGTAGATCACCTCCATGCCGGCATCCCTGAGCGCCGCCGCCACCAGCTTGACGCCACCCTCGTGGGTATCGAGGCCGGGCTTGGCCAGCAGCACGCGGATGGCCATGGCGCCCTCAGACCGCGGCCGCCGTGATGGCGGAAAACCGGAAGGTGCCGGTGACGCTTTCGACGGCCGCCACCATCTCGCCGAGCGTGACACCGGCCTTGGCCGCCGCGATGTAGCAGGGCATCAAAGGCCGGGCCGCGGCGGCAGCAGATTCGATGTCGGCGATGGCAAGTTGGGCCTGGGTCTGGTCACGGGTTTGCTTGAGTGCAGCCAGCCGCTCGAGGACGGTCTTCGAGACCTGCGGGTCGGGGCGGAAGATCTCGCCGACACCCACATCTTGCTCCTCGCGATAACGGTTGACGCCGACCACCACCCGCTCGCCGGCATCGAACTCACGCTGCAGCGCATAGGCGGTATCGGCTATCTGTTGTTCAAAATAACCCGTTTCCAAAGCCCCGATGACGCCGCCCACGTCTTCCACGCGCCCCATCTCCGCCACCACCGCGGCTTCGATCTCGTCGGTCAGGGCTTCGACAAAGTAAGACCCGCCGAGCGGGTCGGCGACGTTGCAGGCGCCGCTTTCGTGCATGACGATCTTGGAGGTCTTGATGGCGACGCGGGCGGCTTCCTCGGTGGGGATGCCGAGCGCTTCGTCGTATGAGGCGATGTGCATGCTCTGGCTGCCGGCCAGCGCCGCCGACATGACCTGCAGGCCGATGCGGGCGATATTGTTCAAGGGCTCCTGGGCGGTCAGGCTGGAGCCGGCGGTCTGCATGTGGATCTTCATGCGGCAGGCTTTTTCGTCGGTCACGCCGTAGTCGTCCATCAGCATCCGGGTCCACAGCCGCCGGGCCGCCCGGATCTTGCAGATGTCCTCGAAGAAGTCGCGGCCCTGGGAGAACTGGAAATTGATGCTGCCCACCAGCTTGCCCGGGTCCAGGCCCTGCTTCAGGCAGGCCTCGACGATGGTGCGGGCGATGGCCAGGTTGAAGCCCACCTCCTGGATGGCCGTGGCGCCGAGCTCGCGGGTGTTGTAGCCGTTAATGCGGCAGAAGTTGAAGCGCGGGACTTCGCTGGCACAGAAGGCGATGCAGTCGACCAAAAGGTCGAGACAGTCGCCGGGCGGAAACAGCGGCGTCTTGGAACAAAAGAAATCGGTCAATGGGTTGTTGGTGACGATGCCGCGGAGCTGGTCGCGGGGCACGCCCTGTTCGTCGGCCAGCGCCACGTACATGGCCATGATGAAGGGGCCGGCGCGGTCGACGATGAGCCCGGTGTTGAGCCCATCGAGGTCGAAGCCCTCGAACAATCTGCGCATGTCATCGAGCGAATCGATGGCCACGCCGACGTTGCCGATCTCGCCCGCCGAGCGGCCGTCGTCGCTGTCGAGGCCGCAGAAGGTGGGCCGGTCGAAGACCAGATTGATCGAGGTGCGCCCCGAGTAGCCGGCCTGGCCGACGCTAGCCAGGTAGCGGATGCGCTGGTTGGTTTCCTCGGGCAGGCCGTAGCCGCAGGCCAGGCTTTCCATCCAGGGCTGGCGGCGGTAGCCGTCAGTGAAGATGCCGCGGCCGAAAGGCGCCTGGCCCGGGTTCTCGCAGCTCTCGCCGGCCACGTCGTCGGGGCCGTAATGGGGTTTCAGCTCGAGGCCCGAGACGGTCGTTCTGGTCGTCTTTTTCCGCTCTCCGCCCATGCGGCGTCTAGGCCGCCAGGCCGTTGATGGCGGCGACGATGTCGGGCATGGGGGTGCCGGTGTTGAAGATCGCCGCCACGCCCATGTCCTCGAGCACCGGCACGTCCTCGTCGGGGATGATGCCGCCGACCACCAGCTTGAGGTCCTCGACCTTCTGGGCCGTCATGACGCCGAGGATTTTCTCGGTCATCAAGAGGTGCGAGCCCGACAGGCAGCTGATGCCAAGCACGTCGGCCGATTCCTGGATGGCGGCGCCGACGGCGGTTTCGGGGCTGACGTTGAGGCCGAGGTAGATCACCTCCATGCCGTCGTCGCGCAAGGCCCGGGCCACCGCCTTGATGCCCAGGTCGTGGCCGTCCAGCCCCGGCTTGGCCAGCAGCACGCGGGTTCGTTTTCCAGGGTTCATGGGCCGCCCCTAGGCGTACATGCGCAGCTTGAGGTCGCGGAAGTCCTCGCGGAACGACTTCATCTCGCCGTAGATGGCCTGGGTCATCTCGCCGAAGGTGGCGCGCGCCTTGGCCGCCTCGATGCAGGGCCGCACCATGTCGTGGTCCTCGCGCACGGCCTGGCGCAAGGCCTCGAGCCTCTCGGCCACCAGCGCGTCGTCGCGCTCGGCCCGCAGCTTGACCAGACGGTCTTTCTGGCGCTGTTCGAAGGCCGGATCGATGCGGAAGACGCTGCGCTCGACGGGCTCGTCCGTGCGGTACTTGTTCTGGCCCACGACGACATGTTCACCGGACGCCACGCGGCTCAAATAGTGCGCCACCGAGCGTTCCGATTCGGCGGAGGCCCAGCCGTTCTCGATGGCCTTGACCATGCCGCCCTGGGATTCGATTTCGGCCAGCACTTCGTTGGCGCCCTCCTCCATGGCATTGGTCAATGACTCTACATAGTAAGACCCCCCGAGGGGGTCGATGGTGTCGGCCACGCCGCTCTCTTCCATGATGATCTGCTGCGTGCGCATGGCAGTGCGCAGGCCCAGCTCAGAGGGCAGACAGAGCGCCTCGTCGTAGGGATCGGTATAGAGCGAGTTGGTGCCGCCGAGCACCGCCGCCAGGCCCTGGATGGTAGCCCGGGCGATGTTGTTCAAGGGCTCCTCGGCGGTCAGCGTGAAGCCCGAGGTCTGGGCGTGGATGCGAAACAGCAGCGAGGCCGGATTCTGGGCGCCGTAACGATCACGCGCCAGCTTGGCCCACATGCGCCGGGCGGCCCGGATCTTGGCGACCTCCTCAAAGAGATTGGTCTGCACCGAGGTATAAAAGAGGTACTTGGGCGCGAAGTCGTCGAAGGCCATGCCGCGCTCGATCAGGGCATCGGTGTAGGCGATGGTGTTGCCGAACAGAAACCCCAGTTCCTGCACCGCCGTAACGCCGTTTTCGCGGTATTCATAGGAGCCGATGTTGAAGGGGTGCCAATTGGGCGTGTGCTCCTGGGTAAAGGCCACGAAGTCGGCGAGTTCGCGCAGTGCGTCCTGGGGCGCCGGCATGACGCCGGAATTGCACGAGACGTAGTCGACCAGCGGGTTGTTGCGGCACGTGCCCTTGAGATCGCGAAGCGCGATGCCGCGCTCCTCGGCCATGGCGAAGTAGATCGACGGTACCACCACGGAGGTGGGATTGAGGGTCACCGAGATCCTTTCGATGGGGATGTCGGCGAAGGCATCCGCCATGTCGTCGATCGAGTTCATGGCGAGACCGGTGCGGCCCACTTCGCCCTCGGCCAGGGGATCGTCGGAATCGATGCCCCAATAAGACGTCGGCACGTCCATGATCAAATTCAGCGCCGTCTCGCCCTGCGACAGCGCGAACTTCAGGCGTTCGTTGGTGTCGGGGCCGGTGCCAAAGCCGGCATAGGCGTTCGGCTGCCAATAGCGCGAACGGTAGCCGACGGCGTAGGTGCCGCGGGTGAAGGGGTACTCGCCAGGCAGGCCGAGGCTTGCGAAATAGTCCTGATCGGCCAAGTCGGCAGGCGTATAGAGCGGCGCCACGGGGATGCCGGCGTTGGTCTCGAAGGCCGGCTTGCGTTCGCCCATGCGCTCGGCGGCCCGGCCTTAGCGTTCGCTCATCCAGGTTTTGGCCCGGGAGCGCATCTCCGTGAGAAATTTCTTGCTTAGCATGGTCCGCTCCTTCCTTGCCGCTCAGTACGACCGCGGCATGCCCATGACGTGCTCGCCGATGTAGCTCAGGATGATCTCGCGGTTGAGCGGTGCCGTGCGCAACAGCCGCACGATCGGATAGATGTCGAAGATGCCGTAGTCCTTGGTGAAGGCGTTGCCGCCGAAACACTGCACGGCGGCATCGACGGCGTGGATGCCGGCCTCGGCGCTGAAATACTTGGCCATGTTGGAATACTCGCCCGCCGGCAGGCCCTGGTCGAAGGCCCAGGCTGCCTTGTGGGTCATCAGGCAAGCCATCTCGACCTCCGTCTTGGCCGCCGCCAGGGGATGCTGCAAACCCTGGTGGGAGCCGATGGGGACATCGAAAACCACACGCTCGCGGCTGTATTCGACGGCCTGATTGATGGCGAAACGGCCCAGCCCGATGGCCATGGCGGCCACCATGATGCGTTCCGGGTTGAGGGTATCGAAGAGAATGTCGAAGCCACGGTCGACCTCGCCGATGACGTCTTCTTGGCTTACTTCGACGTCGTCGAAGAAAAGCTGGAACTGCATCTCCGGTGCCTTGATGGAGATGTCGATGGGCCGCTTTTCGACGCCCTTGGCGTTCATGTCGACGATGAAGATGGTGAAGCCGTCGGTCTTGCGGGCGGCTTCGGCCAGCGGCGTGGTGCGTGACACCACGAGGCCGTAGTGCGCCACGTCGGCGCCGGTGATGAAGGTCTTGGAGCCGTTCAGCAGGAAACGGCCCTCGCTGGCGTCGCCCACCGGCTTGGCCGCGGTCTGGATCTTCATGCTGTTCGAGCCGGCGTTGGCCTCGGTGATGGCGAAGCAGAAATTCTTCTCGCCGGTGCAGGCGTCGGGCAGGTACTTGCGCTTCTGTTCCTCGCTGCCGTATTCGGAGAGGTAGCCCAGCGCCATGGCCGAGGTGACGACCAGGAACAAGAGCGGCACGCCGTTGTTGGCCAGGCCCTCCATCAACAGGCAAAGCTCCATCATGCCCAGGCCGGAGCCGCCGTATTCCTCCGGCACCATGACGCCGATGAAGCCGTCGGCACCGGCTTGGCGCCACATTTCCATGGGGAATTCGTGCTTCTCGGCCTTGTCCATCCAGTAGGCGCGGTCATAGGTCTTGGCCAACTGGTCGCCGTAATCGAGAATCATGCGCTGTTCGTCGGAAAGGGCGAAATCCACAATGTCACTCCTTGAGTCGACTCCCTGTGTCGTCTCCCTGGCTGGGCTTGCTTAATGCCCCATCTTAGCGGAACGTGAAGGCAATGGAAACTAACGATCGTTAGGTTAACGACCTTGTCCGCCACTCCGGCCAAACTGGCGCCCTGGCTGTTCGCGGCGGCCTATGGCGCCACGGTGATCGAGGCGCTCTACCAGGCCCAGGCTCTGGTGGCGGTGGCCAATCTGACGCTGGCGCTGTTTGTGGTCATCGAGTTTCGCCGCGTGCCTGCAATACCGCGGCTGGTCGGCAGCCTGCTCATGGCCCTGGGCCTGGCGGCGGCGCTGACGGCCGGAAGCGGTGAGGCGTTTGCCACCGCGGCCAAGGCCTTGTGGGACGGCCTGGGGCGTACGCTACCCTTCCTGGTGCTGTTTGGCGCCGTCGCCTGGCTGCAGGTGCCGGCCGGCGAAAGCCCCTCGCTGGGCGCCATCCGCGACATGGTGGTGGCGCAGCCGCCGGGCCGGCGTTTCGCCTTCCTGGGCACCGCCGCCCACGTCCTGGGCATGGCCTTCAATCTGGCCGGCATTTCGCTCTTGTCGGGCATGGTCAGTCACCAGGAAGACCGCGCCTTGCGCCGCCGGCTGGGCCGGGCCATGGCCCAGGGCTTCGCCACCAGCACCTGCTGGTCGCCCTTTTTCGTCGGCGCCGCGGTGATCCTGGCGCTGCTGCCCATGGTCGCCTGGCTCGACGTGGCGCCCTACGGCATCGCACTGGGGGCGATGCTGGTGTTCTTGAGCTGGCTCATCGACCGCCTCGGCCGGCCGCGCCGGGCGGCGGCACAGCCAGCCTCCCCCAGTGCCGGCGTGCCGGCCCGGGCCTGGCGGGGCACGGCGACGATTCTGGCGCTGCTGTTCGCCGGCACCCTGGCTCTGGTCGAGGGCTTCGGTTTCTCCATCCCCATTGCACTCGGCCTGGTGGCACCGCCGCTGGCGCTGGCTTGGCGCGGCCGCATAGCCGGGCCGGGCCGGGCGCTGGCGTCGAGGCGCGACCTGTCCTGGCAGGTGGTGGGCGCCTTCGCCAGCCTGCGCAGCGAGGCGGTGCTGTTCCTGGGCGCCAACGTCATGGGGGCCGGCATCGCCGCCATCCTCGATCCCGGCGCCGTGGCCGCCGCCCTGGCCGCCAGTGGCCTGGGCGCCAACACCGTCATTCTGCTGCTGGCCTGGGGCTTCCTGTCGGCCGCCGCGCTGGGGCTGCACCCGGTGATCATCGGCACGCTGATTCTGACCACCTTGACGCCGGCCGATTTGGGCCTCAGGCCGGAGCTGCTGGCCTTGATGCTGATGGCGCTCTGGGGGCTCGGCACCAACGTCTCGCCGGTCTCGGCGACGGTGCTCTACCTCTCGCGCCTGACCGGCGAGAACAACCTCACCGTGGCCTGGGTCTGGAACGCGCCCTTTACCTTCGCCGCCTCGACCACGGTGGCGGGGTTCGTGATTTTTCTGCGCGCCGTCTGGTGAGGCTCAGAACCCGCGCAGGAAACGCGGGCGCAAGGGAATGGCGCCGGCCATGGCGGCGCCGAGCTCCGCCAGCAGGCGCTCGCGGTCGCGCGGCAGGTTGCCGGCCAGCGCCAGGCTGTTGGAGGCATGGTTGGAGCGGAAGATGACGGGCCTGGACGGCTCCAGCAAGCTCAGCAACAGCGCCTGCTCGGCCAAAATCGCGGCGTCGTCCTGGAACTCGAAGGGCGCCTTCTGGGCCGCCATGAAGTCGGCCGCGGCGCCCTCCTCCAGGCCGAGCTCCAGGGTCGAGAGATAAGTCGGCGGTGCCTGGTTGACCAGCTCGGCCGTGCCTTCGATGTGCTGGCGCCAGTCGGCCCGGCCGCCAAGCCCCAGGATGACCGTGGCCGAGACCTTGAGCCCGGCCTCAAAGGCGCGCTCCAGCGCCTGCGCCAGGGTCTTCTGCGAGGCGCCCTTGCGGATCTTCTTGAGGATCGGCGTGGCGCCGGATTCGATGCCGAGATAGACCAGCGAAAGCCCCGCCCTCTTGAGGGCGGCGAGTTCGTCTACCGACTTGTCGAGCAGGTTCTTGGGCGTGGCGTAGACCGAAACCCGGGCCAGGTCGCGAAAGTGTTCCCCCAGGTGGTCCAGGATGGCGTGCAATCGTCCGCAATCCAGGCCCAGGGCGTCGCCGTCGGCCAAAAAGACCCGATGCGCCTGCGGCCAGTCGGCAGCCGCCGTATCGATGTCGGCAAAGACCTGGTCCGGCTCGCGCTCGACGTAGGTCTTGGTCCTGTACATCGAACAAAACGTGCAGCGGTTGAACGAGCACCCCAGCGTCGCCTGGATGATCAAATTCGGCCCCTCGCTGGGCGGCCGGTAGAGCGGCATGTCGTAGGTGACGGGCATGGAACGGCGGCCTTGCTACTCGACCTCGAAGATCGCCGCCGTGGCCACGAAACCGCCGTCGACCGGCAGCGTGTGCCCGGTGATATAGCTGGCCCCTTCGGATGCAAGAAAGGCCACGGCGTGGGCGATTTCTTCCGGCGTGCCGTAGCGCCCCAGCGGCATGTTGCGGTGGTAGATCTCGCGCGTCTTGTCGCTGTGCACGCGGTCGGTGAGCGGCGTGTTGACGGGCCCGGGCGCGACGCCGTTGACCGTTATGCCGTGGGGCGCCAGTTCGATGGCCAGGGTCTTGGTCAGGCCCACCACGCCGTGCTTGGAAGAAACGTATCCGACGCGCCCCGAGACGCCCTGCAGGCCGGCCACCGAGGCGATGTTGACGATGCGCCCCCAGCCGGCCTGGATCATGCCGGGCGCCACCGCCTTGGCCGAGCGGTAGCTGCCGGTCAGGTTGACCTCGATGATGCGCTCGAATTCCTCGGTCGTCTGGCGCAGGAAAGGCGTTTGCTCGCCGATGCCGGCGCAATTGACCAGCACCAATGGCGGCGCCACGGGCGCTATTTCGTTGGCCGCCACCACCATGGCGTCGACCGAAGCCTGGTCGCAGACGTCGACCACGCAGGCCGCCGCCCGGCCGCCCGAGGCGGTGATTTCCGCCGCCGCACTGGCGGCGATGTCGCCGTCCATGTCGGCGCAAAGTACCGCCAGGCCGTCGTTGGCCAGCGCCGCCGCCATGGCCCGGCCCAGGCCGCCGCCGCCGCCGGTGACGATGGCGGACTTTTTCGCCGCGCTCATGACGCCACCATCCCGGCGATGAAGTCCTTGAGCGGCTGGCCTATTTCGGCGCCCAGGGCCGCCGCCGCCTGATTGACATGCGAAAGCATGCCGTCGCCGTAGGTCGAGCGGCCGTCGCCGATGCGGGCGCTCATGGCGGCCACGGTGGCGGCCACGATGTTGCGCTCGTCAAGGGCCGCCAGGCGCGAGAACCCGATGCCGTCGGCACCGCCGCCGGCGTCGTTGTAGAAGGCGGCGAAGGCATCGACCATCAGGGGGGAACCAACCTCGCCGCCCAGCAGTGCGCCGTGGCTGCCGGTGACGATGATGCGCCCGGTGTCTTGCGCGTAGACCAGCGAGGCGCTGTCGACGATCACGATTTGGCGCTGGCCGGCGGCGGCCGGCAGCTCGCTGCGCGCTTCCTCGTAGGCCGGCACGGGCTTTTCTGCGAGTTCGGCGGCCTGAAGTGCCTCGGCCGCCGCCCGCGAAGTCATGCCGACCGTGACGCCGAGCTCAGCGGCCAGCGGATTGGCGAAGCTGATGACGCCCCGCGTTGCCATGTCGCGGCCGTTGCCGATGCGCGCCGTCATGGTGTCGACGGTGGCGTAGGGAATGGCCAGCTCCTGGCAATAGGCGCCGCCGCCGATGCCGGCCTCGTCCTTGCCCCGGCCGGCGTCGTTGAGGATGACGCCGCGGACGCCGGCCTTGCAGGCCAGGTAAGCGGCATAGACGCCGCCGTGCGAGCCGCCGATGAGCACGTTGCCGGGGCATTCGTCACCCAGCTTGGTCACCGTATCGGCGATTACGATGCCGTCTGCGATGATTTCGTTGGCCATGAATTTTCCGCTCCGTTTCCGCCCCCGAGACGCCCCAATGCCGCTATTGTGGCGTCTGGGCGGGCGCCGGTCCAGTTTGGCGATTGCAGGCCGCACAACGCCTTTTGCTGGCGGACAAAGCCAACAATATCTTGAAGGATGAACCATGCCGGATCGCTTGAAAGCCAAGGTCGCCATCGTCATCGGGGCGGGCTCGAGCGGGCCGGGTTGGGGTAATGGCAAGGCGTCGGCGGTGCTTTTCGCGCGCGAGGGCGCGCGGGTGCTGGCGGTCGACGTGAACCCTGAGGCGGCCCGGGAAACCGAGGAAATCATTGCTGGCGAGGGCGGTGATTGTACGGCCCACACGGCCGACGCCTCGCTGGCCGCTGACGTCGAGGGCCTGGTCGAAGTTTGCCTCGAGCGCTATGGGCGCATCGATGTGCTGCACAACAACGTCGGCATCGTCGAACTCGGCGGCCCGGTGGAGATCGCCGAGGAGAACTGGCAGCACTTGCTCGACGTCAACGTGAAAAGCGTGTTTCTGGCCTGCAAGTACGTGCTGCCGGTTATGGAACGTCAGGGCAACGGTGCCATCATCACCATTTCCTCACTCGCCGCCATCCGCTATCCGGGCTTCCCACAAGCCTCCTACACGGCCTCGAAGGGTGCCGTCATCGCCCTCACGCGCAACATCGCCCTGCAGTACGCGGCCAAGGGCATTCGCGCCAACTGCATCCTGCCCGGCCTTCTCAACACGCCGATGATCGTCAAGCCGATGCGCCAGGCCTACGGTGGCGACCACGACGAGATGATAAGGCAGCGCGATGCCCAATCGCCGACGGGCAAAATGGGAGATGCCTGGGACATCGCCTACGCCGCCCTGTTCCTGGCCTCGGACGAAGCGAAGTACGTCAACAGCGTCGTGCTTCCCGTCGACGGCGGGCTCTCGGGCCGCTTCGCCTGAGCTTGGAACCGCAACCCTGCGCGCCGCTCAGTCCAAATAGCGGGTGGCCGGTGAGTCAAGCGGCTCATAGACGAAGGCAATTCCGGTGGCGCCGTCGCGGACCTCCCGTCACGGCGCCCAAACCTCGTCGAGCAAGCGCAACCAGTTGAGGCCGAGGATGTTGCCGATCCGGGTCGCCGTCCAGCCGGCCCGCTCCATGGCCGCCGTCAGGTTTGGAAAGTCGCCGATCGTCGAAAAGCCATCGGGGAACTTGATTTCGTCGAAATCGGTGAGGGTACGCGCATAGCCCTTGTCCCGGGTGAGCCATTCGAAAAACGATCCGCCGTGGCCCTGGGTGAAGTCGGTGCCGATGCCGATGCGGTCTTCACCGGCGATATCGATGATGTAGTCGAAGGCTTCAATGTAGTCGTCGACGGTGGAATCAGCGCCGCGCCTGAGGAACGGCGGGAACATGGTGACGCCGATGAAGCCGCCGTGATCAGCGATGAAACGCAGTTCCTCGTCCGTTTTGTTGCGCGGGTGCTCTTTTAGCCCCGCCGGCAGGCAGTGGGTGTAGGCGACTGGTTTCCGGGAGGCCTCGATGACGTCGCGGGAGGTGACGGAGCCAACGTGGCTGAGATCGCACAACATGCCGACCCGGTTCATCTCGGCAACCACCTCGCGACCGAAATCCGACAGACCGGAATCAATCGACTCATAGCAGCCGCTGCCGGCCAGGTTCTGGGTGTTGTAGGCCACCTGGACGATGCCGATACCCGCATCCTTGAAGATCTCGACGAATTCGAGGCGGTCCTCGAAGGCGGACGTATTCTGGAAACCCAAGACCACGGCCGTCTTGCCCTGCTCCTTGGCGGCGCGGATATCGGCTGTCGTCCGGGCCTTCAGAATCAGATCGTCATGCTCCTGGAACCAACGGTTCCATTGCCCGATGTTGACCATGGTGTCATGGAAGCCCTCCCACACCGAACACGTGCAGTTGGCGGCCGTCAGACCGCCCCGGCGCATATCCTCGAACACCTCGCGGCTCCAATTGGAAATGATCAGCCCGTCGAATACGACGGCATCTTCATGCAATTCCACGCCCTTCATCTGATTCCCCAGTTCACTTTGTGTGCCCGAACACCCTGTCAGAGATAGATGGTTCGCACGATATCATCATGATCGCCTTGCAATGACTTTACAAAACCGCCGTCGCTGACGACGCCGTCCCGCAAGATGATACGACGGTCGGCGATCTTGAAGGCGGGGGCGGGCGTGACGCAATCGATCAGAAAGTAGGAATGGGGGACGTGCACCTCAGCTATTATGGCTGGACGCTTGCCTTGGCCGTCTTGGTCCTGTCGATGCTCGGTTTCGGCGGCTTGGGCCCGGCCGGCCTCGCGGAGGTCTGGGGGAAATGGAAAGTCAGGAAAGCAGGGCGAAATGAACAAACCCGAAGTCCCCATCGAAGTCGATCCGCAGACCGCTACCTGGTCGGTCGATGGCGTCCCCATGATCCTGGTGCCCCGCCACTTCTGGGTCGCCGTTCACAGGGAAACCGAGGCCGCCTTCGGGGTCGAGGCCAACGCGGATATCCTGTTCAAGGCCGGCTATTGGGCGGCCCTCGAGTGGTGCAAGAAGGAAGCCGGGACCCATGGGCTCTCCGGTACCGCGGTGTTCGAGCATTACATGAAGCGGATGACCCAGCGGGGTTGGGGCCGCCTGTCTCTTCTCGAGATCGACGCCGAGGCTGGCAGAGCGAGGGTGCGTCTCGACCATTCGGCGTTTGTCGCCGAATACGGGCGCGACGGCGGGCGCAGCGTTTGCTACATGTTCACAGGCCCGCTTTGCGGCGGCATGAAGTTTGCCTGCGCCGACAGCGACCGGCCGAGGACCTTGCAAGCGCGCGAAGTCCAATGCGCCGCCAACGGCGCTGATTACTGTTTGTTCGAGGTCGAACCGGCAGAATAGGCCCCGGCAATAGGCCGTGACCGGACCCGGCCTCGCCGTCCTGGCCGCCGCCAGCCGCCGCCACATCACGATCTTTGCCGCCCTCGCCCGGTTTGACTCAGAGGGCCAGCATGCATGTTGGCGGACATTCGGTTTGCCAGCCTGAAATTGGTGGCTCAACGTTGGCCGTCGACGACGACAGGGATCTTCTCTGCGGCCGAAAACCGATAACGCGTCGCTCGTCGAATATCCCTGCTTTGTTCAATAAACCAAATCTGCCTCATAGGCGCGGACGTCAGACGGATTTCAGGATGTGGTAGGCTGCCTCCAGAGGAACGTGCTCAGGGTTGAAGAATGTCAGGACACGATTACGCTGGTGTTCGCGCGGACAGTGCCAAGTAAAGGAAATGGCTGGCAGGGAAAGGCGAAGGCGATGAAGGGGAAAGCGAACAAATTGGGCACGTATGTCGGCCTTCGCCGGCTGGGCTTTCGGTGCCGGAGGTACAGCGAGCATGCTTGGGACGGGGCTGAATCGACGTCATCGGCCCCAATCGCCGACGGGCAAAATGGAAGATGCCCGGGACATCGCCTACGCCGTCTTGTTCCTGACCACGGACGAAGCGAGGTACGTCAACAACGTCGTGCTGCCTGTTGGCGGTGGGCTCTCAAGCCGCCTCGCCTGAGCTCGAGTCCGAAGACCTGCGCGCCGCTCAGTCCACATACCGGGTGGCCGGCGAGTTCAGCAGTTCCTTGACGAAGGCAAATCCCGTGGCACCCTCGCGGACCTCGCGCTCCAATCGCGCCTCGTTGGCCTTTACCCCCTCGAGCGCCGCCAGCACCTCGTCGATATTGGCCCGGGGCACCACCACGACGCCTTCCTCGTCGCCGATCAGCAAATCGCCGGCGGCGACGGCAACGCCGCCCAGCACGATAACCAATCCAACCTCGCCGCAGCCATTGGCAAAGGGCGAGTTGGCAGAGAGCCCCATGGCATAGCACGGCACGCCGGCCTCCAGGATGCCGGCCCTTTCGCGCACCAGCCCGTCGGTTACGATGGCCCCGAGCCGCCGGTTGCCGGCCATACCGGCGAAGCGGTCGCCGATCACCGCCGTGCCTTCGAAACCCGCTGCCGCGATGGCGACGACGTCGCCGGGCCGGGCCAACTCGAGGGCGGCCAGCGCCGCCAGGTTGTCGTAGGGCCCGCACCAGGCGGTGATGGCCGGTCCGACGAAACGGCTGGCGGGATCGAGCGGCTTGACGCGGTGGTCCAAGGCGCCGCGGCCGGCCTGGGCATCGACCACCATGGCGGTGGTGGCGCCCGCGAAGGCCTTCAGCTTGGCTTTGGAGGGACGGCGGAAGTTGCGGCGAACGGTCAGCAAGGGGGGTCCTTCGATCATCTGCGGCTTCTCCTGATCGTGGCTAGAGCATGTCAATAGTCGCCAAAGCTGATGCCGGCCGCCATGAAACCGCCGTCGACGTCGAGCACATGGCCATTGACATAAGCGGCGTCTTCCGAGGCCAGAAAGAGCGCCGCGGCCGCGATCTCGGTGGTCTCGCCGTAACGCCCGAGCGGAATCATGCGCAAATAGACCTCACGCGTTTCCGGCGTGTGGCCGGCCCGGGCAGTCTCGGTATCGACGGGGCCGGGGGCAATAGCGTTGGCGGTGATGCCGAGAGCACCGAGTTCCATGGCCATTTGTTTCGTCAGTTGGATGACGGCGCCTTTGGAGGTGCCGTAGCTGGTGCGGCCGAGGCCTGCCCTCTGGCCCGATATCGAGGCGATATTGATGATCCGGCCCCAATTGCGGCTTGCCATGTCGCGGGCGGCGGCTTGGCCGCAGAACAATGCGGCGCTCACGTTGACCGCCATGACCCGTTCGAAAACTGCCGGTTCGACGTCGAGAAAACGGCTCATCGGCGCGATGCCGGCGTTGTTCACCATGATGTCGACGCGTCCGAAATGCTCGATCGCACGCTCGATCATGGTCACGCAGGCCTGGTATTCGCCCACGTCGGTCTCGCTGGCAATGGCTTGCGAGGGCAATTCGGTTGCCGTCGCCTGGGCCGCCGCAAGATCGATGTCGGCACAGACAATGCTTGCCCCTTCGCTGGCGAAGGTCCGAGCAATCGCCTGGCCTATGCCGTTGCCGGCCCCCGTGACGACGGCGACCCTGTCGGCCAGTTTCATAGCGTCCTCCGTATCCCGCCAGGAATCGCCCCTGGCGCTGGATTAGAAAAGTCGCGGGGAGGTTGCGATACCCCCCCGCGACAAGCACTGGGCAAGCAGCCCGGCAATCGCCGGTTCTTACTTGAGGTAGCCCAGATTACCCCAGACCGAGTACTGCTCGCGGAAGGTCTGGTAGGAATCCCAGACGCGCTTGACATCCTTGTCTCCCGCGGCCGCTTCATTCATGACCTCCTTCCAGGCCGCCTCCAGCTTGTCCAGAGACTCCTGAGGCCAGCCATGCACCTGCACACCCTTGGCCTGCATGCGCCGGATGGCGGCGTATTGCAGTCCCTCGCCTTCGGCGATGGCCAAGGCGACGTTGGCGTTGCAGGACGTCTCGAGGATATCCTTATGCCATTGCGACAAGCTATCCCAGGCCTTCAGGTTGATGTCGAGGTGCTGCAGCGTTGCCTGCTGATGCCAGCCGGGGAAGTAATAGTGCTTGGCGATCTGGAAGAAGCCGAAGCCCTCGTCGACCACGGGCATGGAGAACTCGGTGGCGTCGATGGTGCCGCGTTCGAGCGCCGGATAGATGTCGCCGCCGGCGATCAACTGGGTCGAAACGCCGAACTTTTGCAAGACCTTGGCGCCGAAGCCGCCAATGCGAAACTTCATGCCTCGCATTTCGTCGATCGACTTCACCTCTTTCTTGAACCAGCCCGAGGATTCGGGTGGGAAGATGCCGCAGAGAAGCACCTTCAGGCCGAGGCGTTTGTAGAGTTCGTCATGCAGGTCCTGACCGCCGCCATACTTAAGCCAAGCCAGGAATTCCCCGGGCCGCGGGCCGAAAGGCACGGCGCCATAGAAGGTCAGCGCTTGTATGCGACCGGCGTGCAGGGAGGCAATGCTCCAGGCTACCGGCACCGCACCGGAAGCGACGCCGTCCAGGTAATCGAAGGCCGGCAGCAGCGCGTTCGGCTCATAGAACTTGAGCCGGAACTCGCCTTTCGACAACTTCCCGACCATGTCCACGACCCGCATGGCGCCACTTCCCAGTATCTTGAGCTTACTGGGAAAAGCCGAGTGCATTTTCCAGACCACTCGCTCCGCCGCCTGGCCACCGCCAGCCAGGCCGAACGCCAGAACGGCGGCCAAAGAGGCAGCCAGAACCGATCCTGAAATACTATGCCTTGCCATCTGATTTTCTCCCTTGTGATATTTTCACAGCGCCGCGATTTGCGGCGAAAGAGTGATGTTTACCACGCTGAAAATCGTGCCTGAGCTATTTTGACGTTACCTCCAATCTCCGTCGATAAGGGTGTGGTATTTGTCGCTGTTCGGCAGGAGGGTAGAGTGCCTCCGACCGGCAAACTTCGACGATTTCGTTCTCCCACATTTGTGCTATTGAATTTCATCAGTCGAATACCTGGTTGGGCAGCCACATCGCGATCTGCGGAAAGGCCAGCACCAAACTCAAGCCAATCAATTGCAATGCCACGAAGGGCACAATCCCACGATAGATGTGGCGCATGGTGACGGAGGGCGGGGCGACGCCCTTGATGAAGAAAAGCGCAAAGCCGAACGGTGGCGTCAAGAAAGACGTCTGCAAATTCACCGCAATCAGAATAGAGAACCAATAGATGACTTCGCGGCCGGCGATATGAGTGCCGAAATCGAACTGTTCGACTACCGGGGCGAACACAGGAAGAACGATAAGGGAAATTTCTATCCAGTCGAAAAAGAACCCGAGTATGAACACGGTAGCCATCAGAAGCACCAGGACGCCCCATGAATCGAGTCCTGTAGCGTTGATGGCGTTGACGATGATTTCATCGCCACCGAGCGAGCGAAAGACGTAGCTGAAGGACGACGCGGCAATCAGGATGAAAAAGACCATGCCGATGATGAGCGAGGTGCGATCCACGACATCGCGTAGAATGGCTCCGCTTAGATTGCGATTGACAATTGCCAGAATTATCGCTCCGGCGGCGCCGACGGCGCCCGCTTCGGTCGGCGTTGCGACTCCTCCGAGGATGGAGCCGAGCACCAGAAATATGAGAAAGATCGGCGGCAGAAACCCCTTGAACACCAGTTCCCAGGTTTGGCGCTGGCTTGCGGGCATTTGCTCCAGCGTCAAAGCTGGCGCCAAATGCGGCCGCCAACTCGTTACGACCACGATATAGGTAGTGTAGAGTCCGGAGAGTATCAGGCCCGGGAACACCGCGGCGGCAAACAGGATGCCCACTGAAATGCCCAGAAGATCGGCCATGATCACCAGCATGATGCTGGGCGGGATCAAGATGCCGAGGCAGGAGGACGCGGCGATGGTACCGGTCGCCAGTTCGGTGTTGTAGCCCTGGCGCAACATGGGCGGCAGCGCCAGAACCGCCATCATCGTCACCGAGGCGGCTATGATCCCGGTGGTGGCCGCCAAAATGGTACCCATGAACGTGACGCCAAGCGCCATGCTGCCCGGAATTCGTCGCATCAAGACCTGCAGAATATGCAGGAGGCTGTTGGCGATGCCCGCCCGCTCCAGCATGGTGCCCATGAAAACGAAGCAGGGCACCGCCACCAGCACCAGATTATCCGCTGAGCCGCCCCAAATACGAGGGATGATATTGAAAAATTCGATCGGTGAAAACAGACCCACAAACCAACCGATCATACCGAAGGCCAGGGCCAGACCGCCCAGAATGAAGGCTACCGGAAAGCCGGTAAACAGCAGCACCGCGAGAGTGATGAACATGTATACCGGTAGATAATCTTCCCAGTAGAACATTACTGATTCCCGTTCGGCCGACCCTCATCGGGTGCCGTTTCTCCGCTCTCTACCGGCGGATTTGAATAGTTCTTGGTGATGGCACTAAGCTCGGCCGCCTGGCGCAACGTCACGGGGCCAAACAAGTAGACGGTGGAGCGGAGAAAGGTGGCGACGCCTGCCATCAAAGCCAGCACGAATCCAGGCAGCAGAAAACTCTTGATTATCCATCGGTGCTTAAGACCAGTGAAGGATTGCGATTGCTCATCGTACATCCACGACCTTTCGAGAAAAGGCAAGGTTAGATAAATGAGCAACGCGGCGAAAGGAATGAGAAAAACAAGGCAGCCAAGAAACTCTATCCAGGCCTGCGCCCTCGGCGAAAGTCCTTCACGTATCAGATCGACGCGAACGTGACTGTTGCGAACGTAGGCGTATCCAAGCACCATCAGAAACAGAACCGTGTGCAGATGCCATTCCCAGTCCTGCAGGTGTCCAGAGGATATGTAATCGAAGGCCCAACTGTTGGAGATCAACTGTTGGCTCCAATAGAATTTTCGCGTCAGGATATCGAAGATGATAATGGCGATGAGCGGAACCACGACCCAGCCGCCGAGGCGCCCAAAAAAACGGATTATTTGTTCCAGCTTGGTGGCAATAACCAGCAAGTACCGCATCGTTTTAGGCAATATGTCCCTCCCTGGTGATGGGATGGACAATGCCAGAATACGCTCCATCCACGGCCGGAAGTGCCAGGCCCTGCATGGTGCTATTGTTGCTGTGTTTCATACCAAATTCTCACTTTGATGGTACGGTTTCCATGGATTTGGAGGCTATCTGGGGAATGTCGGCTGAAAGGCGGTTGGCTTCATTGCGTAATGCCGGGATAAGCACAGTTTCAATCCGCCCTTGCCTCATCCGGTCGTTGATCGCGCCAATTGCGATCGCGGCGACGAGACGGCCGGATGCGGTTATTATGGGCAAGCCTACGGCACTCATTCCCGGCACCACACCGCCACTGTTCAAGGCATAGCCGCGGTC
>JASLXG010000013.1 GCA_030740435.1 Alphaproteobacteria bacterium
ATCCAGCGCTGTCAATTTGCCCATGCCACCAAATCCTAGTGCAGTCCCACATTTGGTCCCACACAATATGCCGATCACAAGTGAACGTCAATGAACCCGAGCACCATCTAACTATTTGATATTAAGTCATACAATGCAAGAACAGCGAATGTCAGCGAACGGCAACAGCCATGGGTTATGCAGACGTCCCCTCCGCCATTTGCCCCCCAGGGTAGCCGCCGGGAGGCTCACCGGGTCAGGGCCGCAGCCAGTTTCAGGCGTTGGATCTTCCCGGAGGGGCCTTTCGGGAGTTCGTCCAGCAAAAAAATGGCATCGGGGCATTTGAAAGCGCCCAGCCTGTCGCGGCAAATGGCCAGCAGGTCCTCTTCCGAGGCCTTGGATCCCGGCTTCAGTTTCACCGCCGCCGCCACCCGCTGGCCATATGTCTGGCAGGCCCGCCCGAAGGCCGCCGCCTCGACCACGTCCGGGTGGCTGTAGAGCGCCTCGTCGACCTCGCGGGGGGCGATATTCTCACCTCCCTTGATGATCAGCTCCTTCCGGCGCCCGGTTACGAAGACATAGCCGTCCCGGTCCATATGTCCCAAATCGCCGGTCAACAACCAGCCGTCCGCGGTGAACGTCTCGCGCGTGGCCTCCGGGTCGTCGAGATATTCCAACATGACATTGGGCCCGCGCACGGCGATCTCGCCCTGCTCACCAGTTCCGGCCTTTCCCCGGGCGCCGACAATCCGGGCTTCATTGCCGATGGCGAGGCCGGGGGAGCCCACTTTGCGCACACCCGGCGGCAGCGGATTGGCAAGAATTTGCGCCGCCGTCTCGGTCAGCCCCATGGTTTCCACGATAGGTATCCCGAAGCGCTCCTCGAAGGCCGTTTGCACTTGTGGCGCCAAGGCGGACGAGGCGGAGCGCGCGAAGCGCAAACGCTCGACCACCGCTTTCGCGGGCGCCATCTCGCCGTGCAGGAGATGGGAAATAATGGTTGGCACCACGGAGAACCAAGTCGCCTCGAATTGGCCGCATTGTTGCCAAAACCGCGAGGCCGAAAATTTCTCGGCCACAACCGCCGAACCGCCGGATACCAGCGGCCCCATCAAGGTGACGCAAAGCCCGTTGATGTGGAAATAGGGCAACACACAGAGCGCCCGGTCGACGGTGCTCAACTGGTGGGCCAGCGCGGCGGTCCAGCCGCCGGCCAGCAGGCTGGCCTGCGAATGCACCACCCCCTTGGGCCGGCCCGTGGTTCCCGAGGTATACATCAACAGCGCCTGATCGCCTTCATTGACGGCCTCGAGCGCCGCCGAATCGCTGGCTTCGGGCCAGTCGATCCCGTGATTCACCGCAAGCACGCTGACAGCGGCGGCATGGCAGGCGAGAGCAGCCTCGAAGGTCTGGCGCTGGCCCTCGCCGACAAAGACGAACCGGGCCCGGCTGTGGCCGATGGCATAGCCCATGGCCTCGGGCCCGGCGGCCAGATTGAGGGCCGTGGCGCGAAATCCGCCGTAGAGCGTGCCGAACAGGCAAAGCACCGCGTCCCGCCCATTGGCCAGGCACAAGGCGACGCTTTCTCCCTTGGCGATGCCGAGCCCGGCCAGGCGGCCGGCGATGGCCGCGGCCCGGGTTCGCAATTCAGCCCAAGTGAGACGGCTTTCGTCCTCGGCGAAGATATGGCTCACACGGTCGGGGGTTTCCCGAGCCCGGCGGTCGAGCCAGTGGCGCACCGATCCTGCCGGCGGCTTTGCCGGCGCGAGGCTCACCTGCCGACCTCGTGCCAATATTCCCGGTAGATATCGTCGAGAGAAGGTTGGCGTTCGGGGATAGTGCGCACCACCCTGGTGACGTTGATGAAGTGCTTCCAGTGCAGGTTTTCGTCGATGGAGTTCCCGCCCCAACTGCCGCAGCCCATGGACAGCGAAAACGGCATGCCGTTGTCGAAGGCGCCGCCGGTGGCGAAACAGTGCCCCTGGTTGACGATCACCCGGCAGGTCGGCAGCTCCCGGCCCAGGGCCACGGCGCGATCATCATTGGCCGTATGGATGCCGACCGAATGGCCGGCGCCTTGATGGCACAAGATGCGCCGCGTGATTTCCTTGGCCTCGGCGAAATCCTCGGCCCGGTAAAGGGCGGCGACGCGCGAGAGCTTTTCGCCCGACAGCGGATGCGCGGGGCCGATGCCACTTGTCGGCACGGCCACGAACTCGGTCCCGGACGGCACTTCTGCCTGCAAACCCAGCGCCGCGATCAAGACATCGGCATCCTTGGCCAAGGCCATTTTGTTGAGCCGGCCTTGGGGCCAAAGGCGCTCGACCACGCGGGCTTCCAACTCGGGCGCCAACACGCAGCCGCCCTCGGCCGCCAGGGCCGCGACGAAGGCGTCATAAACCGCGGCGACGACGACAATGGCATTTTCCGAAGAACACGACGTGGCATTGTCGAAGGTCTTGGAGGCGGTAATCTTCCTGGCGGCCTGGCCCAGGTCGGCGCTCTCGTCGACAATGACGGTAACGTTGCCCAGGCCCACTCCGATGGCCGGCGTGCCGGAGGAATAGGCCCGGCGCACGTTGTCCTGGGAGCCCGTAACGACGGCCAGGTCGGAAATTTCCAGCAGCCGCTGGGTCCTGGCCTTGGTGCCCGGCGCCGGCACCATCTGGACCAGGTCGTGAGAGATGCCGGCTTTGTCGAACTCGGCGTGGATGTGGCCCAGCAAGGTGGTGCAGCTTTCAATCCCCTTGGGCGAGGGCGCGAGAATGATGGCGTTGCCGCATTTCAAGGCGTTGATGACGTTGTTTGCCGGCGTCGCAATGGGGTTGGTCGAAGGCACCACCGCCCCCACGACGCCGATCGGGCGGGCGATTTCGGTGATGCCCGTAGCCCTGTCGTCCTTGATCACGCCCCAGGTCCGGGCCTTGGCGATATCGCGCATCAGACCCAAGGTTTTGCGGTGGTTCTTGGTGATCTTGTCGGCGACGTTGCCCAGCCCCGTGGTGGCCACGGCCAACTCCGCCATGGCCCGGTTGCGCTCGGGCTCCATGACCGCCCAACCGGCGGCCAGGGAGGCGCGGTCATATCGGGCCTGGTCGGCGCCCTTTTCGAAGTCGGCCTGGGCCAGGCGGGCGCGGGCCAGCAATTCGTCGACGATGGCGGTGTCTGGGGCGGTACTTGGGATTTCGGACATGGAGAATCCCTTTTATGACAAAGGAAGGGGCCTAGCCTCCAACCTAAACGTTATCAGAGGCCCTTCAAGAGTTCCCGCGGGAAAACCTTGCGGTCCTTCGCCGCTTCTCTTGGGCGGGGCTCGGGCTTGGGCTAAGCTTGAAAGCTTCCCCGTGGGATCCACCATGGGTAGGGAGACGGTTGCAGGCCGGCTCCTGGCCCGCATTTCTCACCCCGCCATCGCGCAACAGGCAAACCGTGAACCAACCATCAAGAGCCGCGGGCGGCCGCCCGATCTATCCTTTCGTGCGCCTGGCCGCGGCGCTGGCGCTGATGACCATCGGTGCGGCGCCGATGTACGCCTCGATCATGATCCTGGGGCCGCTGGCCCAGGAGTTCGGCATCAGCCGCGGCCTGGCCTCGTTGCCCTATATGGTATTCATGATCGGCTTCGGCACCGGCGGCGTGGCCATCGGCCGGCTTACCGACCGCTTCGGCATCATGGCGCCGGCGCTGCTGGCGGCGCTGCTGCTGGCGGCCGGCCTGGGGCTGGCGGCCAGAGCCGGGGGCGTCTGGGAAATCGCGCTGTGGTTCGGGCTGCTGGCCGGCGTCGGTGCCTCGGCCACCTTCGGGCCGCTGGTGGCCGACATCTCGCACTGGTTCGTACGCCGCCGCGGCCTGGCCATGGGCATCGCCATCAGTGGCAGCTACGTGGCCGGCGCCATCTGGCCGCCGGTGATGCAGAAACTGATCGACGCCCAGGGCTGGCGTGCCGCACTCGGTGATGTCGGCCTCTTTGCCCTGTTCGCCATGCTGCCGCTGGCCATGCTGCTTTATCGCCGGCCGCCCGAGATGGCCACTGGCGGCCTGGGCGAAGAAGCCCTGGCGGCCCGGCCGCTGGGCTTTTCGCGCCTCACCCTGCAAAGCCTGGTCTGCTGCGCCGGCATCGGCTGTTGTGCCGCCATGGCGATGCCCCAGGTGCACATCGTGCCCTACATCGTCGACCTCGACCACGCCGCCGCCCGCGGCGCCGAGATGCTGGCCCTGATGCTGGGCTTCGGCGTCATCAGCCGGCTCACCTCGGGCTGGATCTCGGACCGCATCGGCGGCCTGCGCACCTTGCTGCTGGGCTCGGTGGCCCAGTGCCTGGTGCTGGCCGCTTTCATGCTGGCCGAAGAGCTGACCACGTTCTATGCCCTCTCCGTCGCCTTCGGGCTGGCCCAGGGCGGCATCGTGCCCTCGTATGCCATGATCATCAGGCGCTACTTTCCCGCCGGCGAAGCGGCCTGGCGCATCAGCCTGGCGTTGCTGTTCACCGTCATCGGCATGGCACTGGGGGGCTGGATGGCCGGCGCGCTCTACGACCTGACGGGCAGCTACACGATCTCATTCCTCAACGCCATCGGCTTCAACCTGATGAACATGGCGATTGCCCTGACACTGCTACGGCGCCACCGCCGCCGGCACAGCCGGGTTTTAGTTTAGGAGACGCTTGAGCTCGTGTTTCTGGATCTTGCCCGTGGCGGTGAGGGGGAAATCGTCTAGCCACATTAGCCTTACCGGCACCTTGAAAGACGCCAGGTGCTGTTTGCAATGCGCCGTGATCTCTTCGTCGGCGGGCCGAACCGCCCCCTCGGCAGGCTGCAAGAACGCCACCACCTCTTCGCCGAATAGCTCGTTCGCTGCCCCCACCACGGCGGCCAGGCCGACGCCCGGGTGCATGTAAAGCACGTCTTCCACTTCGGTCGAATATATGTTCTCGCCGCCGCGGATGATCATGTCCTTCTGGCGGTCGACAAGGTAAAGAAATCCCTCGTCGTCGAGGTAGCCGAGATCGCCGGTGTGCAGCCAGCCGCCGCGCAAGGTCTCGGCACTGGCGTGGGCGTTGTTGAGATAGCCCCGCATCATGTTGGGGCCTTGGCTGATCAGCTCGCCCACCGTGCCCGGCATCACGTCCCGGTCGGCGGCATCGACCACGCGGCGGCTTCCGCCGGGAATGGCCAGACCGATGGAGCCGTTCTTCGCCCGCGCCCGGGCGCTGTCGAGCGAGGTGATCAGGCCCACCGATTCGGTCTGGCCCATGTTGTGCACGAAGTGGGCGCCCGGGAACAGCGCCTGCATCTCGTCCATGCGCTCGGTGGCCATGGGGGCGGCGCCGTACTGGATGACCCGGACGCCGCTCAGGTCATGGTCAAAGCGCTCGGCCGAGCCGGCCATCATCAGCAGCATCGAGGGCACGGCGAAGAAGGAATTGACGGCGTGTTTCTCGATGACTTGCAGCATGCGCTCGGTGGAATAGGTCTCGATCACCACGGTGCCGCCGATGTGCAGCACCGGCAGCGTCATGACGTGGGAGGCGATGTGGAAGAGCGGCATCATCGAGAGGTAGACCAGCTTCGGATGGTCGTATTCGTTGCAGGGCAAGCTCTGCAGCACCATGAAGATCATGCCGCGGTGGTCGATGATGACGCCCTTGGGCCGGCCGGTGGTACCGGAGGTGTAGTAAACCGCGGCATCGGCCGTGATCTTCGGCACGGGCGGCATGTCATGGCCCAAGACCGGGGGCAGCACCTCGCGGTCGACCAGGAAATGCCGGGGCGCGATTTCGGCCTCGGCCTCGGCCGCCCCGACGACCTCGAGGAATTCGCTTTCCAGCACCACCAGCCGGGCCTCGGAATCGGCAAGCTGATACGCCACTTCGCGGCCCACCAGCTTGGTGTTGAGCGGCACCGCCACGATGCCGGCCGCCAGCATGGCCAGATACCAGATGACATAGTGTTCGCTGTTGCCCACCATCAGGGCGGCACGCTGGCCCGGCTCGAGGCCGGCCTCGTGTACCAGCCAGGCCGCCGCCTGGTCGATGGCGGCAAACAGCGCGGCATAGCTCAAGGTCCGCTCCCCCGCCACCAGGGCCGTCTGCTCAGGCAGGCGCTCGGCCGTGCGACGCAGGAAGGCGGTGAAGGAAAGCCGGCCCTCGATCCCGTGCTCGGCCGTCATGCGGGCGACGAAATCCTCCGCCGCTTCGGCGAAGGGCCGGTTGCGGACCGGCAGGCTCATGTCGCGGTGTCCATCCAGATCGTCACCGGGCCGTCGTTGACCAGCCGCACCGCCATGTCGGCGCCGAAGCGGCCTTTGCCGACCGCCACGCCGTGGCCGGCGAGGGCTGTGCAGAAGTCTTCGTAAAGCGCCTCGGCCTCGTCGGGTGCGGCGGCACCGGTGAAGCCCGGCCGGTTGCCCCGGCTCAAGTCGGCGGCCAGGGTGAACTGGCTGACCACCAGGGCGCTGCCGCCGCTCTGCACCAGCGAGAGGTTCATCTTGCCGGCCTGGTCGGCGTGGATGCGCAAATTGGCGATCTTGCGGGCCAGCCGCTCGACCTCGTCTGGTCCGTCGCCGGGTACGGCACAGACCAGAACCAAGACGCCCGCCCCGATCTCGCCCAGCACCTCGCCGGCCACCGTCACTCCCGCTTCGCTGACGCGTTGCACCAACGCTTTCATGGCTTTCCCTCCCGTCTGTCCAGGATCACTATAAGGGAGGTCCGTCGAAAGCGCGCTTCAGTCGAACCGCACCACTTCGAAGCCCAGGCTTTGGGCCGCTTCGATCATCACCCCATCGGCGCTGGCGATGGCCGTGGCGGCGGCATCGCGGGCCACCGCCAGATGCAGCGCAGCGAAGGTGCCTAGCGCCAGGCGGCGCAGTGCCGAAAGCAGCTCCAGGGCGACAATCGCCTGGCCGTCATGAAGCGGCCGCAAGTCGAGGAAACCCTGCACCACATCGTTTTCGAAGGTGGCGAAAGCGCGCCGCTCATGGGCCTCGGACAATTCCCCGGCGCGGCGCCGCCGGCCCAGCAGGCCGCGCATTTCCATTACCGTCAGGCGGCTGATCAGGGCGCCACGCTGGCCCCGGATATAGGCCTCGAAGTTCTGCGAACGGGGCTCGTTGAGATACCACTTGGCCAGGGCGGAGGTGTCGATGTAGGGGCTCATCGCGCCTCGCGGTTCTGGCGCAGCAGCACCTCGCTGCCCACCTCGAGCCTGGGCATGGCGGCCCTCAAGTCGGCGTGCGATGGCGGCGCTGCCTCGACCAGCGGCGGCAACAGGCGACCGATGGCCTTGCCGTGGCGGGTGATGACGATCTCCCCTTCGCGGGCCAGCAGCTCGTCGAGACGGCTGAGCTCGGCGCGCATCCGGCGGATGCCGATGTGGAGCATGGCGGAGAATCCCGTTTGTGTCACATTTTATATGATTGTGTCACAATTGCCGCAAGGACAGCAAGTGGCGTGAACCGCTGCACCGGCGCGGCGAAAAACAATTCTCTCCACTTGCCTGCCGCCGCCCCACGGAGCAATGTAGTGTCATCACTACATTGAGGCGAAAATGAAAACGGTTTCGGCCCGTGAGGCCAACCAATCCTTCTCCAGATTACTCGCGGCGGCTGCCGATGGCGAGGAGGTGCTGATCACACGACGGGGCAAACCCGTGGCCAAGCTGGGGCCGGTCTCGGCCGTGAAATTCGATGACAGGCGGGCGGCCGCGGTGAAGAGCATGATTGAGCTCATGAAGCGGGGAATACCGCTGGGTGGCGCAAAGGTGGTCCGGGACGAGATCTACGAGCGGTGAGAATCACCTTCGACACCAATATTCTGGTTTATGCTGGGAAATGTCGGATGAAAGGCGAGGAAGATGAGTTACGCAACAATTTCTACGTGGAAAGGTGATCGGTCCCCAGATGATGACATGATTGCCATGTTGAACTCGAAATATGCTCCAGCTCTCAAAGCAATGGGGGCGGTT
>JASLXG010000014.1 GCA_030740435.1 Alphaproteobacteria bacterium
CCACATGGGCACGGCCATGAACAAGATCCTCAAGGACTTGATCAACCGCTCGCAGCAGATGATGGGCAAGGACGCCAACTACGTGCCGGGCTGGGACTGCCACGGCCTGCCCATCGAATGGAAAATCGAGGAGAAATACCGCGCCGCCGGCAAAAACAAGGACGAGGTGCCGATCGGCGACTTCCGCCGCGAATGCCGCGAATTCGCCGAACACTGGATCGACGTCCAGCGCCAGGAGTTCGAGCGCCTGGGCGTCATCGGTGACTGGCACAACCCCTACACCACCATGACGTACGCCGCCGAGGGCCGCATCGTCTCCGAGCTCTTGAAGTTCCTCATGGACGGCAGCCTCTATCAGGGCTCGAAAGCGGTGATGTGGTCGGTGGTCGAAAAAACCTCGCTGGCCGAGGCCGAAATCGAGTACCACGACCACGTCTCGACGACCATTTTCGTGCGTTTCAAGGTGCGTGACGAAGCCCCGGCCGAGGGCTGCGCCGATCTCCGCGGCGCCAGCATTGTCATCTGGACCACCACGCCCTGGACCATGCCCGGCAACCGCGCCATCGCCGCCCGCCGCGACGCCACCTACCTCCGGCTGCGGCTCGGCGAGGTGGCCGAGGGCTCGCTGGCGAAAGTGGGCGAGGAGATCGTGGTGGCCGAGCCGCTCAAGGATCAGGTCTGCGCCGAGGCCGGCATCACGGCCTGCGAGGTGGTTTCCCGGCACCCCGGCCGCGAGATCGTCGGCCTGGTCTGCGCCCACCCGCTGGCCGGCCAGGGCTATGACTTCAGCGTGCCGGTACTGGCGGCCGGCTTCGTCGAGATGGACCAGGGCACGGGCTTCGTCCACATCGCTCCCGGCCACGGCGCCGACGACTTCGAACTGGGCTCGGCGCACGGCATCGAGGTGCCGCAGACGGTCGACGAGGCGGGCTGCTTTTACGATCCGGTGCCGCTGTTTGCCGGGCTTCACGTCTTCAAGGCCGACGATCCGGTGTGCCAGGCCCTGACAGCGGCCGGCGGCCTGTTGGGCCGGGGCAAGATCAGCCATTCCTATCCCCATTCCTGGCGTTCCAAGGCGCCGCTGATCTTTCGCAACGCACCGCAGTGGTTCATTTCCATGAGCCAGACCGGCTTGCGCCAGACGGCACTCGCGGCCATCGAGGCGACGCGCTTCTATCCCGGCTCGGGCCAGACCCGGCTCTACAACATGGTCGAGGCGCGGCCCGACTGGCTGATCTCGCGCCAGCGCGCCTGGGGCGTGCCCATCACCGTCTTCGTCGAGCGCCACAGCGACCAGCCCTTGCGCGACGAGGCCGTCAACGGGCGCATCGTCGAGGCGGTCACGGCGGAGGGTGCCGATGCCTGGTTCGAGAGCCCGCCCGAGCGCTTTCTGGGTCCGGACTACGACCCGGCGGCCTACGACCGGGTCGAGGACATCGTCGACGTCTGGTTCGATTCGGGCTGCACCCACACCTGGGTGCTGGAGGACCGCGAAGACCTGGAATGGCCGGCCTCGCTTTATCTCGAGGGCTCGGACCAGCACCGCGGTTGGTTCCATTCCTCGCTGCTGCAGTCCTGTGGCAGCCGCGGCCGAGCGCCCTATGACGGCGTGCTGACCCATGGCTTCGTGATGGCCGCCGATGGCCGCAAGATGTCGAAATCGCTGGGCAACTTCGTGGCGCCCCAGGACGTCATCGACCAGCAGGGCGCCGACATCCTCAGGCTCTGGGTGGTCAATTCGGACTATTCCGAGGATCTGCGCATCGGCCCCGAAATCCTCACCGGCCAGGTCGATGCCTACCGGCGGCTGCGCAATACGCTGCGCTTCCTGCTGGCCAACCTGGCCGGCTTCGAGGCGGCCGAGAAACTCGAGCCGGCGGCAATGCCGGAGCTTGAACGCTGGGTGCTGCACCGGCTCTGGGAGCTCGACAGCGAAGTGCGCGAGGCCTGCGGCAATTTCGACTTCCATCGCCTCTTCGTCGATCTCTACAACTTCTGTGTCAGCGACCTTTCGGCCTTCTATTTCGACATCCGCAAGGACGCGCTTTATTGCGACCGCCCCGACGGGCCGCGCCGGCGCGGCGTGCGCACGGTGCTCGACCAGGTCTTCACCTGCGTCGTCACCTGGCTGGCGCCGGTGCTCAGCTTTACCTGCGAGCAGGCCTGGCTGTCGCGCTACCCCGACGAAGCGGCCGCTACCGCGGCCCTGGACAGCGTGCATCTGCAGCTCTTTCCCGAGCTGCCCCCGGCCTGGCGTGACGACGCCGTGGCGGCGCGCTGGGCCAAGGTCCGCGAGGTGCGCCGCGTGATCACCGGGGCGCTCGAGGTCGAGCGCCAGGAAAAGCGCCTGGGCTCGAGCCTGCAGGCCCACCCGCTGATCTTCGCCGAGGCCCAATACCACGAAGCCGTGGCCGATCTCGACCTGGCCGAAATCGCCATCACCTCAGGCGCCACGCTGAGCACCGAGGCGGCACCGGCCGAGGCCTTTCGGCTGGTTGACGTGCCCGGCATCGCGGTGCTGCCCGAGGCCGCCGCCGGCGCCAAGTGCCAGCGCTGCTGGATGGTGCTGCCCGAGGTAGGCAAGGCCCAGCCCACAGAGCCTAACGACCTCTGTGGACGCTGCGCCGACGCCGTGGCGGCGCACCGGGCCGGTACCGCCGGCTGATGGGGCGGCGCCTGGGCCTGGCGCTGGCGCTGGCGGTGCTGGTGCTCGACCGGCTGAGCAAGTGGATCTTGATTGAGCAACTGGCCGACCCGAGAATTATCGAAGTAACCCCCTTCTTCAATCTGGTGATGGTCTGGAACCGCGGCATCTCGTTCGGGTTCCTGCAATCGGGCAGGCAATGGGCACCCTACCTGCTGGCGGCGCTGGCGCTGGGCGTCGCGCTGGTGTTGGCCGTCTGGCTGTGGCGCAGCCGGCGCCGCTTGACGGCGGCGGCGCTAGGTCTGGTCATCGGCGGGGCGCTGGGCAACGTCTGCGACCGCCTGGTTTGGCAGGCCGTGGCGGACTTTTTCGATTTTCACCTGATGGGCTACCACTGGCCGGCCTTCAACGTCGCCGACGCCGCCATCGTAGTGGGCGTCGCCGGTTTGCTCATGGATGGCTTGTTCGAACGGCGCGAAGAAGATAAACAGGGAACATGAAACTTCGATATGTTTTTCCGCCCCTCTTGGCCCTGCTGACGCTGGCTGCCTGCGGCGGCGTGCGCGACGAGCTCGGCCTGACCAAGAAGGCGCCCGACGAGTTCACCGTGGTGACCAAGGCGCCCTTGATCCGGCCGCCCGATTATTCCCTCAAGCCGCCACGTCCCGGGGCGCCCAGGCCGCAAGCCGTGCCGACGCGCGAGACCGCCCGCCAGGCGTTGCTGGGCAATACCGCTCCGGCCGCCAAAGGGGCCGGCCAACCGGCGGCCAATCGTAGCGAGCGCATCTTCCTCAAGCGCGCCGGGGTGGATGATGTGCAGCCCGGCATTCGCACCATCATCGACCGCGAAATGACCCAGGTGGCACAGCGCGGCGAAGGCTTCGCCGAACAGATCCTGTTCTGGCAGAAGAAGCAGCCCCCGGGCCAGGTGGTCGATGCCGGCAAGGAAGCCAAGCGCATCAAGGAGGCCCAAGCCAAGGGCCAGGCGCCGAGCGGCCAGGGCGTACCGGTGATCAAACGACGCAAGCGGGCGCTGCTGCAGGACGTCTTCTAAGGCGATTCACAGCGATCTGAACCGCCTCGTCACGCTGCCGTGATGACCGATGCCCTTTACGCCCTGGGGGGGTGGTAACTATCCTCATGGCCATGAACGCAATCAGTCTATTCCGCTTCGCGCCCCTGGCTCTGGCCCTGGCCACCGCCCTCGTGTTCGCCGGCCCGGCCGGGGCCGGACTATTCAATCCCACCACGTTTGCGCTGAAGAACGGCATGCAGGTGGTGATGATCCCCGACCATCGGGCGCCGGTGGTCACCCACATGGTCTGGTACAAGGTCGGCGCGGCCGACGACCCGCCCGGCAAGTCGGGTGTCGCCCACCTCTTGGAACACCTCATGTTCAAGGGCACAGCCAAGCTGCCGGGCGGCGGCTTTTCCCAGACCGTGGCCCGCCTGGGCGGGCGCGAGAACGCCTTCACGGCGCACGATTACACCGGCTATTTCCAGACCGTGGCGGCCCACCGCCTGGCCACCGTCATGGAGCTCGAGGCCGACCGCATGGTCAACCTGGTGCTCAGCGAGGCCGACGTTAAGACCGAGCGCGAGGTGGTCATGGAGGAACGCCGCTCGCGCACCGACAACGATCCCGGCTCGCTACTCGGCGAACAAATCGCCGCCAGCCAGTACCTGGCCCATCCCTACCGGCTGCCGGTGATCGGCTGGGCCCACGAGGCCAGCCAACTTGTGCGGGCCGACGTGCTGGCCTTCTACGAAACCTGGTATGCACCCAACAACGCCATCCTGGTGGTCGCCGGCGACGTCACCGAGGCCACCTTGCGGCCGCTCGCCGAACGCACCTACGGCGCCCTGGCGGCCCAGTCCGTGCCACCCCGGCTGAGGCCCCAGGAGCCGCCGCAACGGGCGGCCCGGCGCGTGGTGCTGGAAGATGCCCGGGTGCGCCAGGCGAGCTTCAGCCGCAGCTATCTGGCGCCCAGCCGCACGGCCGGCGAGAGCCGCCATGCCGAAGCGCTGCAGGTGCTGGCCGACATCCTCGGCGGCGGCACCACCAGCCGTCTCTACCAGGCCCTGGTGGTGAAACAAAAACTGGCCTCGGGTGCCGGCGCCTACTACCGCGGCTCCACCATGGACCTGGCACGCTTCCACATCTACGCCAGCCCGACGCCGGGCGGCGCCCCGGGAAGCCAGGTTGCGGAGCTAGAGGCGGCGGCCGACCGGGTGCTCGCCGAGGTGCTGGAGAAAGGCGTCAGCGAAGCCGAGCTGGAACGCTCCAAGGCCGGCATGATCGCCGCCGCCACCTACGCCCGCGACAACGTGCGCCGGGCCGCGCGCTTCTTCGGCAGGGCCCTGGCCACGGGCCGCCGGGCCGCCGACGTCGAGGCCTGGCCCGAGCGCATCGCGGCGCTCGGCGTCGCCGATATCAACGCCGCCGCCCGTCACGTGCTCCGTCTCGAGCGCTCGGTCACCGGGCTGCTGTTGCCCAAACCGGCCAGTTAGTGCGCCTTGTAGCCACCCTCGCCGCCCTGCTGCTGGCCCTGCCGGCCGTCGCCGCGCCGATCCAAAAGCTCGAGACCAAGGGCGGCCTCGAGGCCTGGCTGGTCGAGGAGCCGAGCATCCCCATCATCGCGCTGGAACTGGCCTTTCGCGGCGGCGGCAGCGCCAGCAATCCGGCCGGGCGCGAAGGCCTGGCCAACCTGGTCTCCGGACTGCTCGACGAGGGCGCCGGCGAGATGAAGGCGCTGGCCTTCCAGACGCGCTTGGAGGAGTTGGCCATCAGCCTCAGCTTCGATAGCGGCAAGGATACCTTCCGGGTCAGCCTGCGAACCTTGTCCCAGCATCGCGACGAAGCCTTCCGGCTGCTCGGCCTGGCGCTCGGGGCGCCGCGTTTCGACGCCGCGCCACTAGAGCGCGTGCGCAACCAGATCCTGGCCAGCATCGAACGCCGGGCCGAGGATCCCGATGCCATCGCCGGCCTCACCTGGATCGCCAAGGCCTTCCCCGACCACGCTTACGGCCGCCCCGGCTCAGGCACCACGGAGAGCGTCAAGGCCATCGAGCGCCGCGACCTCGAGGGCTTCGTCAAGGACCGGCTGGCCCGCGACAACGTGCTGATTGCCGCCGTCGGCGACATCGCGCCCGGGGAATTGTCGCGGCTTTTGGATCTGACGCTGGGCGGCTTGCCGGCCCGGGCCGCGGCGCTGGCGCTGGCCCCCACCGGACTGCCCGCCGGCGGCTCGCTGACCGTGGTGCGCAAGGCCATACCCCAGAGCGTGGTATCCTTCGGCCTGCCCGGCATCATGCGCCACGACCCCGACTGGTACGCCGCCTATGTCATGAACTATGTGCTCGGCGGCGGCGGCTTCACTTCGCGCCTTTACCAGGAGGTGCGCGAAAAGCGCGGCCTGGCCTACTCGATCTACACCTACCTCTATCCCTACCAATACGCCGCCGCCTACCGGGGCGGCGTCGCCACGGCCAACGCCCGGGTGGCCCAATCGCTGGCTCTGGTGCGCAGCGAGCTCGATCGCCTGGCCGCCGATGGCATCAGCGATCAGGAGCTAAGCGATGCCAAGACCTTCCTCAACGGCTCCTTCCCGCTGCGCCTCGACAGCAACAGCAAGATCGCCGGTATCCTGATTTCCATGCAGCTTTACCGTCTGGGCATCGATTATCTCGAGAAACGCCCCGGCTACATCGCCGCCGTCAACGCCGCCGACATCCGCCGCGTGGCAAAACGGCTGCTGCGCAGCGACGACCTGATCGTCGTGGTGGTCGGCGACCCCGACGGCCTCGAAGACGACGGCAAGGCGGCCGACTGAGCGTGCCCTATCGCCAGCAGATCGACGACTGCTTTGCCGAAAGCATAGGTGCCGGCGGTTTGCCGAGGGCCGACTTCGAGGCCCTCGCCGGCCCAGCGGCGGCGGCCCTCTCGGCACTTGGCGAGGACATCGCGGCCGGCCGGCTGCCGGCCTTCGGCGTGGTCAGCGACGATGACGACCTGGTGCCGCTCGAGGAGCTGGCGGCTCGGCTGCGCGGGGATTTCCAGCGCCTGGTGGTGCTCGGCACCGGCGGCTCGAGCCTGGGCGGCCGGGCGCTGGCGGCACTGGCCGAGGGCTCTCGGCTTTGCTTTCTCGATAACCTCGATGCCGAGACCCTCGATGCCGTGCTGGCCGACAGCGCCGGCACCGCCTTCCTCGCCATCTCCAAGTCGGGGGGCACGGTGGAGACGCTGTGCCAATTGCTGGTCTGCCTGCGGGCAGTGCGCACATCGGCCGGCGAGGCGGAGCTCAAGCGCCGCTTCGTGCTGATCAGCGAACCCGGTGACAACCCCTTGCGGCAACTGGCAAGCCATTACGGGCTCTCGATCCTCGACCACGACCCCGGCATCGGCGGGCGCTATGCCGTACTCTCGCTGGTCGGCCTGCTGCCGGCGCTGGTGGCCGGCCTCGATGCCCGGGCCGTGCGGGCCGGCGCCCGGTCGGTGCTCGCCGAGGCCGTCACGGCAGCCCGGGGCACCGATCCGGCGGCCTCTGCCCCGGCCGCCGGGGCGGCCCTGGCGGTGGGACTGGCGCGGCGCGGCCGGACCTCCAGTGTGCTCATGCCCTATGCCGGCCGGCTGGCCGATTTTGCCGAATGGTATTGCCAGCTGTGGGCCGAAAGCCTGGGCAAAGGGGGACGGGGCACGACGCCCATCAAGGCGCTCGGGCCCTTGGACCAGCATAGCCAGCTGCAGCTTTACCTCGACGGCCCGGACGACAAGATGTTCACCCTGATCGGCGCCCGGAGCCGGGGCCGGGGCGCCGCCATCGATCCCTCGGCGCTGGGGGGCCGGCTCGACTATCTCTCGGGCCGTACCGTCGGCGACGTGGTGGCGGCCTCGTTTGACGGCACCGCGGCGACACTGGCCGGCCACGGCCGGCCTGTGCGCCGGCTGCATCTCGAGTTTCTCGACGAGCAGGCCATGGGGGCGCTGTTCATGCACTTCATGCTGGAAACCGTGGTGGCGGCACGGCTTTTGGACGTCGATCCGTTTGACCAGCCGGCCGTGGAAGACGGTAAGATAAGGACGCGCCAAATGCTCGGCGCCCAAAGGCCCGACGCCCAGTCGACGGAGGACGCTCCGGGATGACGCTACGCCGCCTGCCCGAGACCATCATCAATCGCATCGCCGCCGGCGAGGTGATCGAACGGCCGGCGGCGGCGCTCAAGGAGCTGGTGGAAAACGCCATCGATGCCGGCGCCCGCCACATCGACGTCACCATGGCGGGCGGCGGCCGGGTGGCGCTGGTGGTCAGCGACGACGGCTTCGGCATGACGGCGGAGGAACTCGAATTGGCCGTCAAACGCCATGCCACCTCGAAACTGCCCGACGACGATCTCGAACACATCGCCACGCTGGGCTTCCGTGGCGAGGCGCTGCCCTCGATCGCCGCCGTCAGCCGGCTGACCATCACCAGCCGCGCCCGCGGCGCCACCGAGGCCTGGTCGCTGGCGGTGGCCGGCGGTGAGGTGGCGGCGCCGCAACCGGCGGCCCAGACCGAGGGCACCCGGGTCGAAGTGCGCGATCTTTTCTATGCCACGCCGGCACGCCTCAAGTTCCTCAAGAGCGAGCGCACCGAGCTCGGCCACGCCGTCGACGCCGTCAAGCGCCTGGCCATGGCCCAGCCGGGCATTTCCTTTTCCCTGGCTGACGGCAGCCGCCAAGTCCTGCGCTATGCCGCGGCACCGCTCACGGGCCGGCTGGCCGATGCCGAATCCCGGCTCGAGCGCCTGGGCCAGGTGCTGGGGCGCAGCTTCCAGGACAACGCCGTGGCCGTGGCGGCCGAGCGGCCCGACATGCGGCTTTCCGGCTTTGCCGGCCTGCCAACGCTGAGCCGCGGCAACGCCCAGGCCCAGTACCTCTTCGTCAACGGCCGGCCGGTGCGCGACCGCCTGCTGCTGGGTGCCGTGCGCGGCGCCTATCAGGACCTGCTGGCGCGGGGCCGCCACCCCCAGGTGGCGCTGTTTCTCGACATCCAGACCGAACTGGTCGACGTCAACGTGCATCCCTCGAAGACCGAGGTGCGCTTTCGTGACGCCGGCCTGGTGCGGGGCCTGATCGTCGGCGCCCTCAAGGCGGCCCTGGCCGAGGCCGGGCAGCAAAGCGCCACGACGGTGGCGGCCGGCGCGCTCGGCGCCTTTCGGCCGGGCGCTGGCGGAGTCTATCAGATGCAAAGCCGTCCCGCTGCCGGCTTGCGCGAGACCGCTCTGGCCTACCAGACGCCGCTCGCCGCCGACTTTGCCCCGGCCGCCCGTAGCGATGCACCGCCCGAGCTGGGCGAGGCCGCCGGCGCGCCCGAGGAACTGGCCACCCACTACCCGCTGGGGGCGGCCCGGGGCCAGCTTCACGCCACCTACATCGTGGCCCAGAACGCCGACGGCATCGTGCTGGTGGACCAGCACGCGGCCCATGAACGCCTGATCTACGAGGGCATCAAGGCCGACCTCCTGGGTGACGGCGTGGCCAGTCAGGGCTTGTTGCTGCCCGAGGTGATCGAGCTCGACGAGGGCGAGGCGGCGCTGCTGGCGGAACGCGGGGAGGAGTTGGCTCAACTCGGCCTCGGCCTCGAGGCCTTCGGCCCGGGCGCCGTGGTGGTGCGCTCGACGCCGGCGCTGCTGGGCGAGGTCGAGGTCGGCGCCCTGATCCGCGACCTGGTCGACGATCTCAAGGAGCTCGACCAGACGGCGGTGTTGGCTGAGCGTTTGGCCGAGGTCTGCGGCACCCTGGCCTGCCATTCCAGCGTCCGCGCCGGGCGCCGCCTGGCGCTCGACGAGATGAACGCGCTGTTGCGCCAGATGGAGGCGACGCCCAACTCCGGCCAATGCACCCACGGCCGCCCGACCTATGTCGAGCTCAAGCTCGAAGACGTGGAAAAGCTATTCGGGCGGCGCTGAGGCCCGCAAAATCAGCAGCCGCGTGCCGCCGTAGCGGCGCTCGTCCAGCAACTCGAAAGCGGCCGGCACGGCGAAGCTCTCGCGGCTCGAAAGCTCGACGCAGGCGATGGCCCGGGCCAACCAGCCGCCGTTCCACAGCGCCTCCAGCGCGACTTCGCCGAGGTCCTGGCCATAGGGCGCATCGAGCAGCACCAGATCGGCCGGCAGCCCGGGCGCCGCCGGCACCGGGCCGGGCTGCGTGGCATCGCGCTGATAGACCGCCACCCGGTCGCTACCAAAGGCTTCGGCGTTCTGGCGCAACAGCGCCAGCGCGCGGCGGTCGTTCTCGATGAAGCTTACCTGCGCGGCGCCTCGCGACAGCGCCTCCAGGCCCAGCGCGCCGCTCCCGGCGAAGACGTCGAGCACCTTGGCGCCCTGTGGCAAACCCTCGCCGAAGCCGCCATGCGCGAGAATATTGAAAAGCGCTTCGCGCACCCGCTCCGAGGTCGGCCGCACCTCGCGCCCGGCCGGCGCCGCCAGCCGTCGTCCCTTGTGCTTGCCACCGACGATGCGCATGCCGGCCCTCTCCCCTCACCCCCCGCCCAGTTGCTCGCGCAGCACCTTGGCCGGCACCTCGCGCACCTCGCCGGCCCCCAGGTTACCCAGCTGGAAGGGGCCGTAGGCGATGCGGATGAGGCGGTTGACGCTGAAGCCGAGGTGCTCGAAGACGCGCCTGAGCTCGCGGTTGCGGCCCTCGGTCAGGCCTACCGAGAGCCAGGCGTTGGCACCTTGTTGGCGCTCAAGCCGGGCCTCGATGGGGCCGTAGCGCACGCCCTCGACCTCAATGCCGCCGGCCAGCCGGGCCAGCGCCGCCTCTTCGGGCCGACCATGCAGCCGCACCCGGTAGCGCCGCTTCCAGCCGGTGGCCGGCAGCTCCAGGCGCCGCGCCAGGGCGCCGTCGCTGGTCAGCAGCAAAAGCCCCTCCGAGGTCAGATCGAGACGCCCCACCGAAACCAGCCTGGGCAGACCCTCGGGCAGCGCATCGAAGACCGTGGGCCGGCCGCGCGGGTCGCGGTGCGTGGTGATCAGGCCCGCGGGCTTGTGGTAGCGCCAGAGCCGGCTCCGCCCGGCCGCCGGCAAGGGCTGGCCGTCGACCACAATGCGGGCCCCCTCGCCCACCACCAGGGCCGGACTATCGAGCACCACGCCATCGACCTCGACCCGGCCGGCCGTGATCCAGCGTTCGGCCTCGCGGCGCGAACATAAACCGGCCCGGGCCAGGCGCTTGGCAATGCGTTGACCTTCTGCCATGGCGCTAGCCGGCGGCGATCAGGGCGGCAAAGAGCAGCGCGTCGCCGGGGTCGATGAGGTATTCGGGATGCCACTGGACGCCGAGACAAAAGCCGTAGCCCGGGTGCTCGATGGCCTCGATGACGCCGTCACTGCTGCGGGCGCTGACCACCACGCCGGGGCCCGCCTCGCCGGCCGCCTGGTGGTGGGCCGAATTGACCGCCATCCCTTCGCTGCCGACGATGGCGTGCAGCAGCGTGCCCGGCACCACGGCGACCTCGTGGCCGGCCTCGGTGCGGGGGTTGGGCTGCTCATGCGCCAGGGCGTTCTTGACGGCGTCGGGGATGTGCTGAATCAGCTCTCCGCCCAGGGCCACGTGCAAGAGCTGTTGGCCGCCGCAGATGCCAAAAAGAGGCAGGTCGCTCTCCAGCGCTGCCCGCGCAATGGCCAGTTCGAAGTCGGTGCGCCGGTCCTTGGTTTTGACCGTGGGATGGCGATCGGCGGCTCCGAAGTGGGCCGGATCGAGGTCGAAATCACCGCCGGTGACGATCAGGCCGTCGAGGCGCTCGAGATATTCGGCTGCCAGCGCGGTCTCGTGGGGCAGGAAAAATGGCAGGCCGCCGGCTGCGCTGACGCAGTCGGCGTAGTTCTGCCGCGAGGCGTACCAGGGAAGCTTGGCGTAGCCGCCGGGTTCTTCCGAATCCAGGGTGAGGCCGATCAGCGGACGTGCCATGGGCCGATTCTAGCCCGCATTTCTCACCGGGTCACGGCCTGCGTCGCCCCCAGGTGATGCGATCCGGAAGGAAAAGGTCGATGAGCGTAGTGGGACTACGCTCTTCGACCTTTTCCGTAGCGGGCGCGCGGCTGGGGGTGACCCTTCGGGCGGCGCTGTCGCACCGACAGGGTGTGTCGCGCTGCTTGCCCGATGTCCCACATCGCGCGGCGCAGCGCTCCTACCCTGTCGGCGCGACAGCGCCGCGCAGGCCATGACCCGGTGAAAAATGCGGGCTAGGCCGACGG
>JASLXG010000015.1 GCA_030740435.1 Alphaproteobacteria bacterium
GGGTGTGCCATGCCAACCACTCCATCAACTCCTCAACATATTGATTCTTATAGCATAATCTCCATCTCAGGGCATCGATTAACGAGTTCATCTGGGAAATGGGGGTTATGCCGCCGATTCGGCTGCAGGCACCAGACATGACGTCGCTTGCGATCTGGTCGCGCGGGCCGTTTATGTCGACAGCATGCTGGTCCTGCAATGCCTGGCTGAATTTTTTTTCGTGGCAACGCGCAAGGCCAAAACAGAGCCCGAGATCGCCAAGGAATTTGTCGCCAAGTGGCGCGAGGTATTCGCCGTTCGCTGTGCCGGCGAAGAGACCGTCATGCGGGCCATTGATGCGGTGCCTCGGCATGATCTCGCCTTTTGGGACGCCATGATGTGGGCAGTGGCGCGCCAGGCCCGGTGCGATTTTCTGATCAGCGAGGATTTCCAGGACGGCCGGCAAATCGAAGGTGTCACGTTCGTAAAGCCGTTCATCGCCGCCAATGCCACGATCCTCGAGCCGGCGCTAGTGTGATGATTCTGAAGTTCGGCGCATTTCATGCGCCGAAATTCGGGATCTGAATCACACTAGAATCAAATGTTTAGTGGCCTGCTTATCCCAGAAATTCATACTATGAATTTCTCGGGCAGGGCACTGGGGCCCAAAAACCCTTGAGCCTGGCGCTGAGCGGCGTATAACCCGGCCATGATGGAAAAACGGCGGTGGCGCCGGGGCTTGGCGCTTTTGCTCATGCTCGGGTTCTGGCTGGCCGTGGCACCTCCGGCGGCGGCCCAGGAGATGCGTTTTTTCCGCATCGGCACCGGCCACGTCGGCGGCGCTTTTTTCCCCATCGGCGGGCTCTTGGGCCGGGTCATCTCCAGCCCACCCGATTCGGGGCCCTGCGAGGAGGGCGGCAACTGCGGCGTACCCGGCTTGATCGGCGTCACCCAGTCGACCTCCGGATCGGTGGCCAACCTGGCCGCCATCGGCGGCGGCCGCCTGGCCTCGGGGCTGGTCCAGGCCGACATCGCGCACTGGGCCTACTTTGGCACCCAGTTCTACGAGGGCCGGGGCCGCGCCAGCAGCCTCAGGGTGATCGCCAACCTGTTTCGCGTCAGCGTCCACCTGGTGGCCCGCCGGGGCGCCGGCATCCGGCGCCTCGCCGACCTCGTGGGCAAGCGCGTGTCGCTGGATACGGCGGGTTCGGGCACCCAGGCCGACGCCCTGATCATCCTGGCCGCCCACCAGATCGACTGGCGCGCCCTCGACGTCCTCTACCTGGCGCCGGAAATGGCCGCGGAGAGGTTGCTGGAAGGCCGGCTCGACGCCTTTTTCTTCATCGGCGGCTATCCCGCCTCGGCCATCAGCGACCTGGCCAGCCGCGGCAGCATCGATCTGGTGGCGCTGGCCGGCACCGACGCCGCCGCTACCATCCAGCACAACGCCTTCTTCGTCGACGACGTCATCCCGGCCGGCACCTACGAAGGCATCGGCGAGACCGCGACGCTGGGGCTGGGGGCGCAGTGGCTGGTCGGGGCCGGCGTCGACGAGGAATTGGTGTTCAAGGTGACGCAGGCGCTGTGGCACCCCAACAACCGCCGCCACCTCGACAGCGGCCACGTCAAGGGCCGGCAAATCCGTCTGGAAACGGCGCTCAGCGGCATCACCCTGCCGCTGCACCCGGGCGCCGAACGCTACTACCGCAACGTCGGCATCAGGCGCTAGCCCCCTTAACCTTCGCCAGCCACCCGCCTTAACAAACCTAATTAAGGGGACGCGGACGCTTTTTTCGGACGCTTTTTTCCTATTCGCAGAGGGCTTCCCAGGCCTGCATGGCGGGGTGCCGCCAGACGGTTTCGGCATACTCCGCCGGCGGACCTTCAAGGGGGACTTCGTAGCTGCGAAAGCGCGACACCACCGGCGCAAACATGGCGTCGGCAATGCCGAAGCGGCCGAAAAGGTAGGGGCCCTCGCTGTTGTCCTGGTGTTCGCGGCAGTCCCGCCAGATGACCACGATGCGGGCGATGTCGGCGGCCACCTCGGGGCTGTCCTGGTATTTCAGCCCGCGGCCCTGGAAATCCATGGGCAGCGCCTCGCGCAGCGCCGCGAAGCCGGCATGCATCTCGCTGGCCACGGCCCGGGCTCGGGCCCGGGCGGCGGCCCCGGCCGGCCACCAGCGGCGCCGGGGGTGGGCCTCGGCCAGGTATTCGCAGATGGCCAGCGATTCCCAGATCAGGTCTGCGCCGGTCTTGAGCACCGGCACACGGCCGGCCGGCGAATGCTCGAGAATCCGCTGGCGCCGGTCGGGCCGCTCGAGATCGATCACGGTCTGCCCGAACGGCACCCCGGCATCGTGCATCAGCAGCCAGGGCCGCATAGACCAGGACGACAAATTAGGCGTACCGATGACGATGTGGGGCTCGGGCATGGCTGGCTCCTTCACAGGCTTGCAATCCGTGGCCGGCCGTGCCTTGTTCGACCGCCGCCACAAGCCTAGCACCGCCCGGGAGAGCCGTCTTGCTGACCGACCACCTACTCGATGAGGCCGACCAAACCATCGCCATCACGGTGGTCGACGTCGAGGGCTTCGCCGGCTGGCTCGAGGCCCGGCCGGAGCTCGAGGGCTGGTTCGAAAGCCACCGCTTCGAGGCCCGGGCCGGCCGCCATCTGGTGCTGCCTAGCGCCGAGGGACCTGCCGCCGAGCGGCCGGGCGGCGTCGTGCTGGTGCGCGGCCGGACGGCCACGCTGTGGGATTTCGCCGGCCTGCCCCAGGCCTTGCCGGCCGGCACCTACCGCCTGGAAAACCCGCACGACTTCGCGACGGCGGCGGCGCTGGGCTGGGCCTTGGGCTGCTATGCGTTTGCGCGCTACCGGCCGGCCAAGCGCCGGCCCGCCGACCTAGTTTGGCCCGAGGGCGCCGACCGGGCCGCCGTGCAAAGCGCCGCGGCGGCCACGGAAATAGTGCGCGATCTGGTCAACACGCCGGCCGCCGACCTGGGCCCGGCCGAACTGGAGGCCCTGGTGGGCGAGATGGCCGGGCGCCACGGCGCCACTTTCCGGACCACCATCGGGTCTGAGCTGCTCGACGCCGGTTTCCCCATGATCCACGCCGTGGGCCGGGCCAGCGACCGGGCGCCCCGGCTGCTCGATCTCTGCTGGGGCAACGAAGCGGCGCCGCGCGTCACCCTGGTGGGCAAGGGCGTCTGTTTCGATTCCGGCGGCCTCGACCTCAAGCCGGCCGAGGCCATGGCGCTGATGAAGAAAGACATGGGCGGGGCCGCCGTCATGCTTGGGCTGGCCGGCATGATCATGGAGGCCGGGCTTGATCTCCGCTTGCGTCTGCTGATCCCGGCCGTCGACAATTCCGTCTCGGCCCAAAGCCTGCGCCCCGGCGACGTGCTGCAAAGCCGCAAAGGCCTCAGCGTCGAGATCGGCAACACCGACGCCGAGGGCCGCCTGGTACTGGCCGACGCCATCACCGAGGCCGACGCCGAGGCGCCCGAGCTGCTGCTCGATGCCGCCACCCTGACCGGCGCCGCCCGCACGGCATTGGGCCCCGAGATCGCCGCGCTTTATTGCGACGACGACGAATTGGCCGCCGATCTGGCGCGCCAGGCCGAGGCCCAAGCCGATCCCCTGTGGCGGCTGCCGCTATGGGCGCCCTACGGCCGCCTCATCGAGAGCCGCATCGCCGACCTCAACAACGCCGGCGAAGAGCGCATGGCGGGATCGATCACGGCGGCGCTCTTCCTCAAGCGCTTCGTCAGCCAGGCCCGGGCCTGGGCGCATCTGGATCTCTACGCCTGGAACAAGCGGGCCCGCCCGGGCCGGCCGGTGGGCGGCGAGGCCCAGACCATGCGGACGCTGTTTGCCGTGATCGCCCAGCGCTATTCGTTGGCTTAGGGACACCCGAGGCGCTATATTCGATACGAAGTCGTAACGAAACCTTGGGGAAATCGACGGAAGCCGTGGCCATCCTCGATGCACAACAGGCGCTCAAGCTCTGGCACAGCCCGTTGCTGGCCGGCGTGCAGAGCGACCAGCCCGACCTCTCGGTCCGTCAGATGGCGGTCTTATTGTCCGTCTATCTCGAGCCGCCACCCCACTCGGTGCGCCACTTGGCGGCCTCGCTGGCGATCTCCAAGCCGGCCGTGACGCGGGCGTTGGACCGCCTGGAGAGCCATGAGTTCGTGCGCCGGGCGACCGACGATCGCGACCGGCGCAGCATCATCGTGTTGCGCACCATCAAGGGTTCGGTCTACCTACGCGAGCTGGCCGACCACATCGTGCGGGCCTTCGACGAGATCGCCGGCGGGGGCAGCGAGGAATAGCTCAGCCGCCGGGCCGGCCTTTGGTGGTGGAATATTCGAAATGCAGTGCCTGGTCGGGGTGGACCAGCGGGTAGATGGCGTGGGCCGCCGTGGCCGCCTCGGCAAAGCCCGTCAGGATAAGCTTGAGCTTGCCCGGGTAGGCGGCCACGTCGCCGATGGCGAAGATACCTGGCCGGCTGCTCTGGCAGCTTGCCGGGTCGACGGTGATCTGGCCCTTGGCCAGCTCCAGCCCCCAGCCGGCGATCGGGCCCAGCGAGGTGGCCAGGCCGTAGAAGGGCAGCAGCACGTCAGCCTCAAGCAACCTTTCCTCGCCGTCCAGCGTCGCCACGCGCACGCCGCAAAGCTTGCCCTCGCCCTCCAGGCCGGCCAATTGATAGGGCACCACCAGCTCGATCTCGCCGGCCTGGGCCAATTGCTCGAGCCGGCGGGCACTTTCCGGGGCGGCGCGGAACTTGGGCCGGCGGTGCACCAGCGCCACGCTGGCCGCCAGCGGCGCCAGCGAAAGCGCCCAGTCGACGGCCGAATCGCCGCCGCCCGCGATGACCACGTGCTTCCCGCGAAAATCCTCGCGCCGGGTCACCAGGTAGTGCACGCCACCGCCGTTCTCGTAGTCCTCGATCCCCTCCAAGGGCGGCCGGTTGGGCCCGAAGGCGCCGGCCCCGGCGGCGATGATGACGGCCCGGGCGGTGAAGTTCTGGTCGCCGGCCGTGAGTTCGAAGCCGCCCTCGATTTCCGCCAAGCCCTCGACGGTGCGGCCGAGATGGAAGACGGGATCGAAGGGCGCGATCTGAACCCCAAGCTTGTCGATGAGCTCGAGCGCGGCGATCTCGGGATAGCCCGGAATGTCGTAGATGGGCTTTTCCGGATAGAGCGCCGAACACTGGCCGCCGACCTCGGCCAGGGCATCGAAGACCTGGCAGCGCATCTCCAGCAAGCCGGCCTGGAAGACGGCAAACAGGCCGGCCGGGCCGGCACCGACGATGGCAATATCCGTGGCGAAGTCGCCGCCCAATTCCGGGTTCTGGTTCATGGCCGCCACTTTAGCATGGCTCCGGCGGCGGGCGCGGGCTACAAACCGGCATGGCCGAAATCAGCCGCTTCGCGCTACCCGATCAAGCCGCCGGCGAGCACCTGGCGGAGCGCCTGGCGGCGCTGGTGCGGCCGGGCGACGTGATCGGCCTGGCCGGCCAGTTGGGGGCCGGCAAGACAACGCTGGCCCGGGCCTTCATCCGGGCCCGGGCCCGCACAGCGGGCCTTGAGTTGGGCGAGGTACCGAGCCCCACCTTCAGCCTGGTGCAGATTTATGAGCTGCCCGATCTGGACGTCTGGCACGTCGACCTCTACCGCCTCGAGGGGCCCGACGAGGTCCATGAACTCGGCCTCGAGGATGCCGCCGACGATGTCACCCTGATCGAGTGGCCCGAGCGTTTGGGCGCCGGCCCGGCCGACATGCTGGTGCTGCGGCTGGAGCCCGGCGCCGGCGAGAACGAACGCACGGCGTCCTTCGAGGGCAACGGCGACTGGGCCCAACGCCTGGCCGGGCTGGGACGCGCCCAGGCGGCCGGGGAATTTCTCGAATCCGCCGGCTGGGGCCAGGCCCGGCGCTCGCCGCTGGCCGGCGACGCCTCGTTCCGGCATTACGAACGCCTGCACCTGGGAGAAGACCGGGCCGTGCTGATGGATGCGCCGCCGCCCCAGGAAGACGTCCGCCCCTTCGTCGCCATCGCCCGCCACCTGGGCGGCCTGGGTTTTTCGGCACCGGCCGTCGAGGCCGTCGATGCCGACCGGGGCTTCGTGCTGCTGGAGGATCTGGGGGATGATCTTTTCACCCGCCTGCTGGCGAAAGGAGCCGACGAGGAAGAACTATACAGGGCCGCCGTCGACCTGCTGGTCGAGCTGCAGCGCCAGCCCCTGCCCCAGGTGCCGCCCTACGACGACGCGGCGCTGTGGCAAGAGGCGGGGCTGTTTCTCGAATGGTACCTGCCGGCTGTCGAGGCAAAGCCGTCACCCGCCGCGGTCCGCGAGTACGAGGCGCTGTGGCGCGAACTTTTCGCCCTCGCCCACATCGGCGAACCCGTGCTGGTGCTGCGCGACTACCACGCCGACAATTTGCTCTGGCTGTCCGAACGCACAGGGCGTAACGGCCTGGCTCGGGTCGGGCTGCTCGACTTCCAGGACGCCCTGGCCGGCTCGCCGGCCTATGACCTGGTGTCGCTGCTCGAAGACGCCCGGCGCGACGTGCCGGAAGCGTTGGCCGAGGCCATGATTAGGCGCTATCTGGCCGCCACGGGATTCGAGCCCGAGGCCTTCCGCGCCGCCTATGCCGTGCTCGGGGCCCATCGCAACGCCAGAATCATCGGCGTCTTCACCCGGCTTTACGTGCGCGACGGCAAGGCCGCCTACCTCGACCTCATCCCCCGCGTCTGGGGGCTTTTGCAGCGCGACCTGGAACACCCGGCGCTCTCGGCCTTGAAGGCCTGGTTCGCGAGCCACCTGCCGGCCCTGGATGGGCAGGCGCCGGCGGCACCATGAAAAATCCCCCCGCGAGCGCCATGGTGCTGGCGGCCGGCCTGGGCACGCGCCTGCGGCCGCTGACCGACGACCGGCCCAAGGCCCTGATCGAGGTCGCCGGGCGCAGCCTCATCGACCGGGCGCTGGACCGCCTGGCGGCGGCCGGCGTGGGCCGGGCCGTGGTCAACCTGCACCACCAGGCCGAGATGCTGCAAAGCCACCTGGCGGGGCGGCGCGATATCGACATCGTCTGCTCCGACGAAAGCGGCGAATTGCGCGACACCGGCGGCGGCGTGGCCCAGGCGCTGGCGCTGCTCGGGCCGGACCCCTTTCTGGTGGTCAACGCCGATGCGCTGTGGCTCGACGGCACGCGCGACACCTTGCAGCGCCTGGCCGAGGCCTGGGACGGCCGGCGCATGGAGGCGCTGATGCTGATGCAGTCGACGGTGCGGGCCGTCGGCTACGAGGGCCAGGGCGATTACCACATGGCGCCGACCGGGCGTTTGCGCCGGCGCAGCCACGGCGAGGTGGTGCCGTTCCTCTTCGCCGGGGTGCAGATCCTCAGCCCGAAATTGTTCCATGACGCGCCCGCGGGGGCCTTTTCGCTCAACCGGCTTTACGACCTGGCGGAAGGGCGGCGCCGCCTCTTTGGCTGCCGCCACCTGGGCGTCTGGATGCACGTCGGCACGCCGGCCGGCCTGGCCGAGGCCGAAGCCGCCCTGGCAGCGCTCTGAGGCCGGGCAGCAAATGCCTGCCAAGGTCGCCAACATCGCCGCCGGACTGCCCTTCGTCGATGTGCTGGCGGCCGGCGTGCTGGCCCGCTTTGGTTCGTCTCTCGATCTCGCCCAGGTAACCATCCTGTTGCCCACGCGCCGGGCCTGTCGCAGTTTGGCCGAGGCATTCCTGCGCCAAAGTGCCGGACAGGCTTTGTTGCTGCCGGTCATCCAGCCCATCGGCGAGGTCGATGCCGAGGAATTGCTGCTGGAAAGCGAGGAGCTCTGGTACCAGGCGGCGGCCGGCGAGCGCCCGATCTCGGGGCTCAGGCGCCAGTTGTTGCTGAGCCGGCTGATCATGGCCCGCGATCCCGGCAAGCTCGATGCCGCCCAGGCCGCCGGTTTGGCCCATGAGCTGGCCAGCCTGATCGACCAGATGCAGACCGAAAGGCTCGAATTCGCGGCGCTCGGCGACATCGTACCGGCCGAGCTGGCCGAGCACTGGCAACTGACGCTCGATTTCCTGGCCATCGTCACCGAGACCTGGCCCGGCGTGCTGGCGGACGAACAGGCCAGCGACCCGGCGGCCTACCGCAACCGGCTGATTGAGGCCCGCACCCGGGCCTGGCGGGACAATCCGCCGGAGGCCCCGGTAATCGCCGCCGGATCGACCGGCAGCATTCCCGCCAGCGCCGATCTCTTGCACTGCGTCGCCCGCCTGCCGGCCGGCACCGTGGTGCTGCCGGGCCTCGACCAAGGGCTCGACGAGGCGGCCTGGCAGACGCTTGATGACGACCCCGGCCACCCCCAGTTCGGCCTCAAGCGACTGCTCGCGCATCTGGGCGTCGAGCGCACCGACGTGGTGCCCTGGACCGAGCATCAGCCGGCCACCCCGGCTGAGCGCCTGCGGCTCATCTCCGAGGCCCTCAAGCCGGCCCCGGCGACAGCCGGCTGGCCGCGGGTGGCGGCGCCGGACGAAGGCGCGCTGGCGGGCTTCGAACGCCTGGACTGCCCGGCGCCCTTGGAAGAAGCCCGCACCATCGCAATCCTGCTGCGCCAGGCCCTGGAGCAGCCCGGCCAGACCGCCGCCCTGGTGACGCCGGACCGCGGCCTGGCCCGGCGGGTGGCGGCCGAGCTCGGACGCTGGGAGCTGGAGGTCGATGATTCGGCCGGCCTGCCGCTGGCCGCCACGCCGCCCGGCGTCTTCTTGCGTCTGGCGGCGGCGCTGCTGGCCGAGCAGGCGGCACCGTTGTCCCTGCTGGCGGCGCTCAAGCATCCGCTGGCCGCCGGCGGCCTCGAGCGCGGCGAATTCCTGCGCCGGCTGCGCCGCCTCGAGCGCCTGGTGCTGCGCGGCCCCCGGCCGGCCGCCGGTTTTGCCGGCCTGCGTGCCGCCTTGGCGGACCAGGATGCCGAGCTGGATGCCTGGCTCGCCCAGCTCGAAGCCCTGGTGGCGCCCCAGACGGCACTGCTGGCCACTGAAGCCAGGCTGGGCGAGTTGCTGGCCGGCCACGTCGCCATCGCCGAGGCCCTGGCGGCCACGGCCGAGGATCCCGGTGCCCAACGCCTGTGGGCCGGCGAGGCCGGCGAGGCGGCGGCGCGATTTGTCGCCGAACTGGCCCAAGCGGCCGAGACCTTGCCGGCCATCGCGGGAGAGACCTACGCGGCGCTATTCGACACCTTGTTGGCCGGCCAGGCGGTGCGGCCGCGCCATGGCCGCCATCCCCGGCTTTTCATCTGGGGGCTTTTGGAGGCGCGGCTGCAAAGCGCCGACCTGATCGTGTTGGGCGGCCTCAACGAAGGCACCTGGCCACCGGCGCCGCGACCCGACCCCTGGCTCAGCCGGCCCATGCGGGCAAGCCTCGGTCTGCCCGCGCCGGAACGCCGCATCGGCCTGACGGCGCACGACTTCGTGCAGGCGGCGTCCGCTCCCCGCGTGGTACTGACGCGGGCCGACAAGGTCGATGGCACGCCCACCGTGCCCTCGCGCTGGCTGTTGCGCATCCAAGCCTTCCTGGCCGGCCGCAACGTGCCCTGGGCCGATCCGGCGGCGCTGCCTTGGCTCTATTGGCAGGACCAGCTCGACGGGCCGAGCCACGTCTCCAAGCCGGCCGCTCCGCCGGCCCCCCGGCCGCCACTGGCGGCCCGGCCGCGGGCGCTGGCGGTAACCGATATCGAGACCTGGATCCGCGACCCCTACGCGCTTTATGCCAAGCGGCTGCTTGGCCTCAAGCCGCTGCTGCCCATCGATGCCGACCCCGGGGCGGCCGAGCGTGGTGTCATGATCCACCAGGCCCTTGACCACTTCCTCGAACGCCACCCCGCCGGCCTTCCCGAAAACGCCCTCGACGAGCTGCTCGAATGCGGCCGCCAGGCCTTTGGCGAGGCCCTGGCCCGGCCTGGCGTGCTGGCCTTCTGGTGGCCCCGCTTCGAGCGCATCGCGGCCTGGCTGGTGGCCCAACTCGAGGACCTGGCGAGGGCCGGACGGCAGCCGGCGGCGCGCGAGGTGAGCGGCGAATTCCGGCTGCCCGACCACGACTTCAACATCCGCGCCAAGGCCGACCGCATCGACCGCCTGGACGACGGCAGCCTGGCCATCGTCGACTACAAAACCGGCGCCCTGCCCAAGGCGCGTGATATCAAGTCCGGCACCACCCCCCAGCTCGCCCTGGAGGCGCTGATCGCCGCGGCCGGCGGTTTCGCCGGGCTCGAGCCGGCCGAGGTCACGCTGCTTTCGCACTGGCGCCTCTCGGGCGGCGACCCGGCCGGCGAAGTCAGCGACGTCAAGGGCGACACGGCCGAGCTGTTGGCCACCACCCGCCAGGGCATCGAACGCCTGGTGGCAGCCTACGACGACGACGCCACGCCCTATCGGGCCAAGCCGCGGCCGGCGCTGGCGCCGCGTTGGGCCGATTACGACCACCTGGCGAGGGTGCGCGAATGGTCGGGCGGCGATAGCGCCGGCCCGGCGACCCTGGCCACCCCGACCACCCCGGCCACTCCAGCCACTCCAGCCCCTGTGGCAACGCCCGCGCAACCGGCCTCTGCCAACTCGGGCGGTGGCGGCGGCGGCGCCACGCCGGACCAGCGCCAGGCGGCCCAGCCCGAGACCTCGGTCTGGGTCTCGGCCTCGGCCGGCACCGGCAAGACCCGGGTGCTGACCGACCGTGTGCTGCACCTGATGCTGGCCGGCACCCGGCCCGAGAATATTCTTTGCTTGACCTTCACCAAGGCGGCCGCGGCCGAAATGGCGAACCGGCTCAACCAACGTCTCGGGCGCTGGGCCATGCTGGGCGACGAGGCCCTGTCGGCAGAGCTCGCGAGCCTCGGCGGGCAAGCCCCCGATGACGACCAGCTGGCTACTGCGCGGCGGCTTTTTGCCAACGTCCTCGACGCCCGCGGCGGCCTCAAGATCCAGACCATTCATGCCTTTTGCGAGTCCCTTCTCGGCCGTTTCCCGCTCGAGGCCGAGCTCATGCCCCACTTCCAAGCCATGGATGAGCGCAGCGCCGCCGAGCATCTGGGGGCGGCCCGCGACGCCGTCCTGGCGGCTGCCGCCGGTGGCCCGCTCGAGGCCGAACTGGCCCAGGTCACGGGCCAGGTGGGCGAGGACGACTTCGCCGGCCTGTTGCACGAGTTGGCCTCCAACCGCGGGCGCTGGGGCCGCATGATGGCAACCTCGGGCGGCCCCGACGGCGTCGTGACCCGGGTCCGCCAGGCGCTCGAACTCGAACCCGGAGACAGCGTCGAAAGCTTGCGTTTGGCGGCCTGCGAGGATGGCGAAATCGCCGGCGCCGACCTCAGGCGCGTGGCCACGGCCCAGCTTGGCGCCAGCGCCAGCGCCAGCGATCAGGCCCGTGGCGCGGCCATCGAAGCCTGGCTGGCCGCCGACGCCGCGGGCCGGGCGGCAGGCTTTGACGACTACCTCGGCACGTTCTTCACCAAGGCCGGCGAACCGCGCAAAACGCTGATCAACAAAGCCGCGCTAGAGCGCGAGCCCGAAGGGGCCGACGTGTTGGGGCGGGAGGTGGCCCGCCTGGCCGCTGTGATCGAGCGCTGCCACGCCGCCCACGTGGCGGCCTCGACGGCGGCGCTGCTGGCCTTGGGCGAGGCCTTGCTGGCGGCTTACGAGGCCGCCAAGCGGCGCCATGGGCTGTTGGATTACGACGACCTTATCCTGGCCACCCGCGACATGCTGCAACGCCCCGGCAGCGCCCAATGGGTGCTCTACAAACTCGATTCTGGCCTCGATCACATCCTTATCGACGAGGCCCAAGACACAAATCCCGAACAATGGCAGGTGGTAGCGGCACTGGCCGAGGAGTTCTTCACCGGCCTAGGCGCCCGAGAGCGGGTTCGCACCGTCTTCGCAGTGGGCGACGCCAAGCAGTCGATCTACAGCTTCCAACGCGCCGACCCCGAAGGTTTCGTGACCTGGCGCGACCACTTCGCCGGCCTTGCCGAGAACGCCGGTGGGCTCTGGGATCGGGTCGATCTGGAAAAGTCGTTCCGCTCCAACCAGGCCGTGTTGGCCGCCGTGGACGCCGTCTTCGCCCAGCCCGAGGCGCAGGACGGGCTGTTGTTCGGCGAGCAGGGAATCCGGCATGAAACCGACCGCCTCGACCAGGCAGGACTGGTCGAGGTCTGGCCCCTCGAGTTGCCGGTAAAGGAAGGGCCCGAAGATCCCTGGATGCCGGCCGTTGATCAACAGGCCCGGCCCAGCCCCGAGGTGCGCCTGGCCGGACGCATCGCCGACCGCCTGGCCGGCTGGCTGGCTGCCGGCGAGCAACTACCATCGCGCGGCCGGGCGCTACGCCCGGGCGACGTGATGATCCTGGTGCAGCGTCGCAACCTCTTCTTCGAGGAGATGGTGCGGGCGCTGAAGCAGCGCGGCGTGCCGGTGGCCGGCGCCGACCGCATGGTGCTGAGCGATCAGCTGGCGGTCATGGACCTGGTGGCGCTGGGCCGGTTCGTGCTGCTGCCCGACGACGATCTCAGCCTGGCCGAGGTGCTCAAGAGCCCGCTGGTGGGCCTCGACGACGAGGCTCTTTTCGCCCTGGCCTGGCAACGCCCGGGCTCGCTCTGGCAGGCCCTGGCTACGAGGCGCGGCGAGCAGCCGGCCTGGCGGGAAGCCTGGCAATTCCTCTCCGGCCTGCTGGCCGCTGCCGATTATGTGCCGCCCTATGAATTCTACGCCGCGCTTTTGGGTCCGGGCGGTGCCCGCCAGCGCCTCAAGGCCCGGCTGGGCAGCGAGGTCAACGACCCGATCGACGAATTCCTGGCGCTGGCGCTCGATTTCGAGCGCCTCCATGCGCCGGCGCTGGAGGCCTTCTTGCACTGGCTGACGGCCGGCGAAGCCCAGGTCAAGCGCGACCTGGAGCTGGGCCGCGACGAGGTCCGGGTGCTCACCGTGCACGGCGCCAAGGGCCTGCAGGCGCCCGTGGTCTTCCTGCCCGACAGCTGCCGGGTGCCCAGCCAAGACGACCGTTTGCTCTGGCTCGAGGATGATGAGCCGGGGGCGGGGGTCGGAGCGAGAGAGATCCTGCTCTGGCCGGTGCGCCGCAAGTACGAGGTGGGTGCCGCCGATAAGGCCCGCCAAGCCGCCCGCCAAAGCCGCTTGCGCGAGTACCGGCGGCTCTTGTACGTCGCCATGACGCGGGCCGAGGATCGGCTCTACGTGGCCGGCTGGGAGACCAGCCAGGGCCGCGGCGAGGGTTGCTGGTACGACCTGGTTTGGCAGGGGCTGGAGGGCAAGGCGGAACGCCACGGCAGCGAGTGGGGCGAAATGCTGAGGCTGGAGGGGGCGCAGGGGCCCGACCCGGACCGCCTGGAAAAGCTTGAACCGCTGGGCCCCTCTGGCCGCTCGCTGCCGGACTGGGCGACCAGGCCACCGGCCGCCGAGCCCCGGCCGCCGGCACCGCTGGCACCTTCACGGCCAGACCCCGAGCCAACCGTGCGGGCACCGCTGGAAGCCGACGATGGCGGGCGCTTTCGCCGCGGCAATCTGGTGCATCGCTTGCTGCAAAGCCTGCCCGAGGTGGCGCCCGCGGAACGCCGGCCGGCGGCCGCCCGGCTGCTCGAGGTCCTGGCGCCCGAACTGGCGGCCGAGGCCCGCGCCGCCATCGCCGAGGAAACCATCACGGTGCTCGAGGAGCCTGGATTTGCGGCCCTTTTCGGGCCGGGATCAAGGGCCGAGGTGGCCGTGACGGCGCGGCTCGGCGACCAGATCCTGGCGGGCCAGGTGGATCGCCTGTGCGTGGCCGAAAACGAGGTGCTGCTGGTCGATTACAAGACCAACCGGCCGCCGCCCCGGAGCGTCGCCGCGGTGGCACCGGCCTATCTGCGGCAATTGGCCGCCTATCGGGCGGCCCTTGAAATAATTTATCCAGACAGAACAATCCGTTGCGCGCTTCTCTGGACGGACGGGCCGAGACTGATGGAAATCAATCCCGATATTCTCGCGCACTGGATGCCTTGACGCGCCCCAAAGGCGACGCTTAGATGATTTCGACCGGTCGGGCTCGGTGACACAACGAGCCATAATAATCGCTCCTGCGGGAAAACAGGTTACGGGAGCCCACGATGAGCATTACCCACGTCAGCGACGACTCTTTCGAGAGCGACGTGCTGAAATCTCCGCAGCCGGTGTTGGTCGACTACTGGGCGGAATGGTGCGGCCCCTGCAAGCAGATCGCACCTGCGCTGGAAGAGATTGCCGACGAGATGGACCAGAGCGTCACCGTCGCCAAGCTCAACATCGACGACAATCCCGTGACGCCGACCAAGTTCGGCGTGCGCGGCATCCCGACGCTGATGCTGTTCAAGGACGGCCAGGTCGCAGCCACCAAGGTCGGCGCCCTGCCCAAAGGCAAACTGGTCGAGTGGATCGAATCCGTCCTCTAACCCGCACGCCCCCATGGCGGGCTTTTTGATTTTTTTCGTTTGAGCGCCCTTTTCTTTCTCCCTCCCCCTTGATGGGGGAGGGCAAGGGAGGGGGTGTTTTTCTTAGAGCTCCCTGAGCACCGGTGCCGGTCTCTGGCCCAGCGTGCGCCAGGTGCCGATGAGGCCGAAGGCCACCGTCACGGCCAGGCCGCCGGCCGCTGTCAGGACCACCGCCAACGGCGTGAACACCCATTCGCCGGCCATCACCATGGTGACCATCGACCAGGCGGCGACCGAGCCGATGAGCGCCGCCACCAGGGCCGTGACCAGGCCCAGGATGGCGAATTCCAGAACCTGGGCGCTGAGCACGTCGCGCCGCGTCGCCCCCAGCACCTTGAGGATGACGGCCTCGTGCAGGCGGCGGCGCTGGCCCACGGCGACGGCTCCGGCCAGCACCAATAGGCCGGCCGCCAGCGTGACCACGGCCATCACCCGGGTGGCCGCGACGATGCGCTCGAATAGCTGCGTCACGGTCTTCAGCACGTTGCGCACGCGTACCGCCGAGATGTTGGGAAAGCGCTGGGTGATGGATTTGTAGAGCGCTTCCTCGCGGGCCGGCAGGGCGCTGGCCGAGGCGACGTGGACCTGGGGCGCGCCCTCCAGCGTGCCCGGCGCGAAGATGACGACGAAGTCGAGGCGCATGCGCGACCAGTCGATGGTGCGCAAGTTGGCGATTTCGGCGGTGATGCGGCGGCCCAGCACGTTGAAGCTGAGCCTCTCGCCGACGCCGACGCCGATGCCCTCGGCAATGCGGGCGCCCAGCGAGATCAGCGGCGGTCCGGCATAGTCCTCGGGCCACCATTTGCCCGCCGTCAGCTCGGTGTCGGCCGGCATCTTGGCGAGATAGGTAAAGCCGCGCTCGCCCTGGGTGAACCATTCGGCCTGGGGATCGATCTTGGCCTCGGCCACCGCCACTCCGCCGATCCCGGCCAGCCGGCCGCGCAAGGTGGGCAGGCGCTGCAAAAGTTCGGCCCCTGGGAGCTCGGCGATGGCAGCCTCCAAGGGCGCCACCTGGTCGGGCTGGATGTCGATGAAAAAGAAGGCCGGGGCGCGTTCGGGAATGCGCTCGGCCACCTGGCGCGCCAGATTGCCCTCGACCAGCGCCACGGCGATCAGCACGGTCAGGCCGGCGCCCAGCGAGACCACGATTCTGGGCGTTGGCGCGCCGGGCCGGGTGAGGTTGGCGAGCGCCAGCCTGAGCGCCGGCCGCGAGGGCCGCGGCAAGCGCCTCAGCGTCGCCACCAAGAGCCGCGCCAGCAGCCAAAAGGCGGCCAGCGCCAGCACCGTGCCGGCGATGAAGGCGCGGCTGAAAATGACGTGTTGGCCGTTCAGCAGCGCCAGCGTGATCAGGGTCGCCACGGCCAGCGCCAGGGCCAACAGGTCGCGCCGGCGCGGCAGCCGGCCGAGCGGTGTCACCAGGCTGCGAAAAAGGCTGGCCGCCGGCACCTCGCGGGCCTTGGATAGGGGCCACAGCGCAAAGGCCAGCGCCGTCAGCACACCGAAGCTGGCGGCCAGGGCCAGCGGCCCGGCATAGAACGTGAGCCGCGCCGGCACCGGCAGGGACTCCCCCAGCGCCGCCACCACGCCATAGGGCACCAGTGCGCCCAGCAGCACCCCGGCCAGCACGCCCAACAGCGCCAGCGCGCCGACTTCGAGCAGGAAAATACGGAAGATCAGACCCGAGCCGGCGCCCAGGCATTTCAGCGTGGCGATGGTTTCGCTCTTGCCGGCGAGATAACTTTGCACCGTGTTGCCCACCCCGATGCCGCCGATGTTCAGGGCCGTCAGCCCGACCAGCGAAAGAAAAATACCCAAGCGGTCGACGAAACGGCGCACCGAAGGCTGGGCGTCGCCAAACAGATAGACCCGCCAGGCAGCTTCGGGAAAAGCCCGGCCGAGGCCTTTCCGCCAGGCCTTCAAGTCGGTCTCGGGCGCCAGCCGCAAGCGGTACATGTAGCGCACCAGGCTGCCCGGCTTGACCAGGCCGCTTTGGTCGAGGGCCTGGTTCGAGAGCATCAGCCTGGGCCCCAGCGCGAAGCTGCCGGCCACCCGGTCCGGCTCGCGCACGATGGTGGCGTTGAGGCGCAGCCGCCTCGCGCCCAGATGCACGACATCGCCAAGCTTCGCCCCCAGGCGGCGCAACAGCGTCACCTCGACCGCCGCGCCAGGCACGCCGTCGCGTTGGGCCAGGGCTTCGGCCAACGACTGCGCCGGCTCGAGCTGCAACTGGCCGTAGAGCGGATATCCGGCCGCTCCGGGGCTCACGGCCTTCACCTCCACCAGGGTGCGCCGGCCGCTGCCTGCGGCCCCCGGGGCGGTCGTGCCGAGCATGGCGCGCATGTGGCGGACCTGGGTGAGTTGGCGGCTGTGCACGGCCAGGTATCGGTGCTGCGCCGCCGAGATGTCGCGGCTGGAAATCCTGACCTCGGCATCTCCGCCCAAGAGCGTGCGGGCGTTATCCTTGAGGCCGGAGATCAAGGCCGTCGACAGCGAGCCAACGCCGGCGATGGTGGCGACGCCCAGCGTCAGGCAGGCCAGGAAAATGCGAAAGCCCTTGAGCCCGGCCCTGAGCTCGCGCCAGGCGAAGCGCCAGGCCAGCGGCCAGGTGACGAAAGGATCGCTCATGAATCCAACAGACGGCCGTCGTTCATCTGCACGATGCGCCCACAGCGCGCCGCCACGGCATCGTCGTGGGTGATCAGCAGCAGCGTGCTGCCGTCGCGTTCCTGGATATCGAACATCAATTCGACGATGGCGGCACCGGTTTCGCTGTCCAGGTTTCCCGTGGGCTCGTCGGCCAGCACCAGTTCGGGGCCGCCGGCGAAGGCCCGGGCCAGGGCCACGCGCTGCTGTTCGCCGCCGGATAGCTGGGAAGGGTAGTGGCCCAGGCGGGATTCGAGACCGACGCGTCCGAGCATGGCGCCGGCCTCCGTGAAGGCCTCGGGCCGGCCGGCCAGTTCCAAGGGAATGGCAACGTTCTCGATGGCCGTCATGGTGGGGATGAGGTGGAAGGACTGAAAGACGATGCCCACGTGTTCGCGGCGGAAAAGCGCCAACTCGTCTTCCGAAAGCGCGGCCAGCCGCCGGCCGGCGACGCTGACGCTGCCCGAGGTCGGGCGCTCCAGCCCGGCGATCACCGACATCAGCGTCGACTTGCCCGAGCCCGAAGGCCCGACCACCCCCAAGGTCTCGCCGGGGGCCACGGCGAGGTCGACGCCGCGCAGGATATTGACGGCACCGGCGGCGCTCGCCAGAGTAAGCGCCACGTCCTCGAGGCTGAGAATTGCCCCGTCACTTTCCATGACCTCTCCCCGATGCCCCAAAGCTGTGCTGGCGCCCCTGGCCGGCTGCGTTTTCGTTATCTGGGTGACTTTGGCAGGAATTGCAAGCGCCGAAACTCTGGTGCTGGCCTTGGGCGACAGCCTGACGGCAGGCTACGGTCTTGCCGCCGACCAGGCCTTTCCGGCCAAGCTGCAGGCGGCACTGAGGAATCGCGGCCTCGCCGTGCGAGTAATCAACGCCGGCGTCTCGGGCGACACCTCGGCCGGCGGCCGGGCGCGGCTCAATTGGTCGCTGGCCGACAAGCCGGCCGCCGCCATCATCGAGCTCGGCGCCAACGATGCCATGCGGGGGCTCGATCCGGACGCCACTCGCGGCAATCTCGACGCCATCATCGCTGAGCTCAAGAAACGCGGCATCGCCGTCTTGCTGGCCGGCATGCTGGCACCGCCCAACCTGGGCCCGGAATACGAGGCCCGCTTCAACGCCATCTATCCCGACCTGGAGGCCAAGCACGGGGTCCTGTTCTATCCCTTCTTTCTCGACGGCGTGGCGGCGGTCCCGGAGCTCAACCAGACCGACGGCATCCACCCCACGGCGGCCGGCGTCGACATCATCGTCGAAGGCCTGCTGCCGCTGGCCCGCGAATTGCTCGAGGCGGCCCGGTGATCCGGCCATGATTCGCCTCTTCGTGGCCATCGATTTCCCCACCAAAGTGCGCCGCCGCCTGGCCGACATGGCCGGCGGCATCCCCGGCGCGCGTTGGACGGATGAGGCGCAAATGCATCTGACGCTGCGCTTCATCGGCGAGGTCGAGGAGCCGCTGCTGCCCGATATCGCCGAGGCGCTGCGCCTGGTGCGGCTGCCGGCCTTCGAACTCGGCCTCGAGGGAATTGGCAGCTTCGGCAAGCTGCGCCAGGCCCGGGTGTTGTGGGCCGGGGTCAAGCCCAGCGATGGGCTTGCCCAGCTTCAGGGTAAAATCGAAACCGTGCTGCATGACCTGATCGAGCCCGAGAGCCGCAAGTTCCACCCCCACGTCACCATCGCGCGCCTGAAAAAACCCCCGCCCGACCGCCTCGGCACTTTCCTCGCCGCCCACGACGCCTTCGCCAGCGAGCCTTTTGAGGTGGGCGAATTTCACCTCTATTCCAGCTTCCTCGGCCAGGGTGGCGCCATCCACACGATCGAAGCGACTTTTCCCTTGGAGCGATCAGGGAAATAGCCAGTCAACCCGCTGGTGTGACCGCCGTCACTTCCCATCGGTTGGACAGCGCCTAATTTGTCAGGCAGTGTGTGGGCGTTCTGCTCGTCCGGGAAGGGGGAATCTGGTATGGCGATCGCGACCCGCGGGGCGCGCGCGTGACCCCCGAGGAACTGGTCACTATCATCAAGCGGCATGACCGCTTCGTGCGTGGGCTGGTCGGTGGTGAACGCGCCGAGCTCAAGGGAGCCCGGCTGTCTGGATTGCGGCTCAGCAACCTCAATTTCCAGCAGGCCATCTTGAGCCGCATCGACTTCTCGGACGCCTCCCTGGACGGCAGCGATTTCAGTTTCGCCGACCTCTTCTCCGCCAACCTGCGCGGCGCCGCCCTGAACGGCGTCAAGTTCGACCGGGCCGACCTCAGAGGCGCCCGGCTGCAGAACGCCGGCTTGAAAGGGGCCAGCTTCAGCGAGGCCAATCTGCGTCCCGGCATGGCCGTGGGGTCGGCCGTGGAGACGCCGGCGGATCTCTCGGAGGCGCGTCTCGAGGGCGCCAGTTTCGAGGGTGCCCGGCTGGCCCGCGCCCGCTTCGCCCATACTTCGATGAAGGACGCCGTGTTGCGCCGGGCGACGATGAATGGTGCCATCTTTCACGGCGCCGACCTGAGAGGCGCCGACCTGGTCGCCGCCCTGGGCGAAAAGGCGGATTTTTCGGCGGTCGATTTCAGCGGCGCCCGGCTCGACAATGCGCTGTTGCGCAGCGCCAACCTGCGCGGCGCCATCCTCTACAAGACCTCGTTCGAAGGCACCGACCTGATGGATGCCCGGGTCAGCCTGGGCAGCCGGGACTTGCCCATCGATCTGCAAAAGACGCTCCGCGACCACGCGTTGTGGGTGGACAGCAACGGCCGTCGGGGGACGCGGGCCACTCTGGTGGCGGCCGATCTCTCAGGCGTCGATCTCAGCTCCGCCTACCTCTCCGGTGCCGACCTCAGCAACGCCCGGCTCTCCTCGGCCAAGCTCTCGCACGGGCTTTTCGTACTGACCGACTTGAGCGGTGCCGACCTCTCACGCGCCGATCTGCGCCACGCCGACTTTGCCGGTGCCAACCTCAGCCGGACCGATTTGCGCTTGGCCGACTTGCGCCACGCCAGTTTCAAAGCGATCGAGCTGAAAAACCAGCGGGGCCACGCCACCGGCAATCTCTGGCCCACCAAGCTGATCGGCACCAACCTCGGCGGCGCCAAACTCTCCCACGTCGACCTGCGCCAGGCCGACCTGACCGACGCCGACCTGAGCGACGCCACCCTCGATCCGATCAACCAGCGTAAATCGCATTAGGACCCAGCAAAAAAACTGGCCTATTTCCAGCTGACCTCGGTGCCGACGATGACCTCGAAGCGCATGGGCTGGATACTCTCCGGGAACTTGATGTAGAGCTCGGTCTCGAAGATGCCCCTCGGCTTCGGGCCGTTGCGGCCATGGGAGATTCGAGTGGCCAAGTGGCTGCCGTCCGGGCTCGGCGTCAGAAAGCGCAGAACCTCGAAGAAGTCGTCGCCGTCCTCCGGCAGGATCAGCATGAAGGCAAAAAAGCGGTTGGCCCGGATGGGTTCGGTGAAGGCGTTGTAGAAGAAGACCTGATAGCCGCATTCCTCGCTGTAGACGACCTCCAGATGGTGCAGTTGGTTGGGCACCATGATCAGCTCGCCACCCCTTTGCCCCTTGTGCAACTGGTGGGCTCCCTCCATCTCCTTCATGGTCTTGATGCTCTTGTAGTGCTTGCCCGAGGCCACCCGGGTGGCACCCAGCGAGCGGCCTCCCGTTTCCGTCGCCTCCCTCGGAAGCGGGCCTTTGTAGAGGGCGCCGCCGGGCTTGCTCTCGGCGGCATCGCCAAGCCGTACCGGCGAGGTGCAGGCGACCTTCCGGGCAGGTTGCATGCCATCCTTGTGATCGTGTTGCGCGCCGCTCATGTGGCCGCCGGATCCCATACTCTTCTGGCCTGCGTCGGCCCGCGCGGCATGGTGGACCGAGACAACGCTACCGGCCAAGACCAGGGCAAAACCCATTCGTGCTATGTGCTTGAACATCCTGTCTCCGCCTTCGATCCGAGATGCGAACCGTGATCCTCGGCTGTCATGTTAGCCTATGGTCCCAGCCCCCCCACTCAAACATCAATTGTAAGCGCTTACACCCCAAAGCGCTTCAGCGTTCGCTCCACCGAACCCACGTAGCCGCCGCCGAAGAGGCGGACGTGGACCAGCAGGGGGTAGAGGTTGTAGAGGTCGCGGCGCTCCTCGAAGAAGCCCGGCGCCAGGGGGCGGAGCTCATTGTAGTGGCTGAAGAAGGCTTTTCCGAAGGTATTGAACAGCGTCGAGAAGGCGAGCTCGATTTCCGCATCGGCGTAATAGATGGCCGGGTCGATGAAGCCCGAAATGCGGCCCGAGGCCGCCAGCACGTTGCCGCCCCAGAGGTCGCCGTGGATGAGGGCGGGGCGGGGCTCGGTGAGCCAGCGCTCGAGTTGGCCGGCGAGTGTCTCCAGGCGGGCGAAGACGGAACCGGGCAGGCGGCCGGCGTCCAGCGCCTGGCAGCCCATGTAGAGCAGGCGCTGGTCGCGGAAGAACGGAATCCATTTTTCCGCAGGCGGATTCGGTTGGTGCAGGCCGCCGATCAGGGTATCGCGTTCGAGGCCGAAGCTGTCCGCCGTGTTTTCGTGTAGCGCGGCGATCAGCTCGGCGGCGTGGGCTTCGGCCCGGGCATCGAGGGCGCCGCCGCCCTCGATGTAGGTCATGATCAGTATGTCATCGGCGGCATGCACGACCTCGGGCACCGGCAAGTCAGCGCCGGCCAGGACCTCCAGCATCCAGCCTTCAAGGTCGAGTTGGCTGCCGGCTTGGCCGAGCTTGACCACCAGGTCGCCGTCCGCCATCTCGGCCCGAAAGACGTCGCCGACGCAGCCGCCGGAGAGCGGCCGCAGGGCCCGGGGTGCCTGGCCCAGAGCCGCTTCGACCCGGGCTGCGGCGGGCATCAAGCCCCCTCGAAATGGCGTTTGCGGATGTGGGCGAGCAGGCCTCGTGAGGCGTCTTCCAAGAGATCGAGCACGATCTCGAATCCATCGTCACCGCCGTAGTAGGGGTCCGGCACATCGCCTTCGGAACTTTCGGCGAAATCGAGCATGAGGTGGACCCGCTCTCGTTCCCCGGCCGGGCACATGCGTTCGAGCTCGTCCAGGTGCCCGCGGTCCATGGCGACGATGTAGTCGAAGTCGCGGAAATCCCTTTTGGCCACCCGCCGCGCGCGCTGGCCGGCGATATCGATGCCGCGCTGGCGGGCCGCCACTTGCGAACGCGGATCGGGCGGTTCGCCGACGTGCCAGCGGATGAGGCCGGCTGATGAGGCGGCGACACGGTTGCCCAAGTCCTCGGTTTCCACGGCCTTCAGAAACACGCCCTCGGCCGAGGGCGAGCGGCAGATGTTGCCCGTGCAAACGAACAGGACGTTGATCGCTGGGTTCGCCATGCTTGCCTTGCCTCGGGCCGGCGGGTAAACCGGGCCACGTATTACCCTGAGCGAAAGGTTGTGCCCGTGGCCGAACAGGAATTCAAGCAAATCGTGATCTTGACCGGGGCCGGCATATCGGCCGAATCGGGGCTGGGTACGTTTCGTGACGTCGACGGCCTGTGGACCAAGGTCAATCTCGAAGACGTGGCCACGCCCGAGGCGCTGGCGCGCAACCCGGACTTCGTCCACGAATTCTACAATGCGCGGCGCAAGGACTTGCTGACGGCCGAGCCCAACGACGGCCACAGGGCGCTGGCGCGCCTCGAACAAGAATCATCCGGCCGGGTTTTAGTGGTGACGCAGAACGTCGATGTCTTGCACGAAAAGGCGGGCAGCGAAAACGTCATCCACATGCATGGCGAGATGCTGAAAACGCGTTGCGACGAATGCCAGAACGTCTACGACTGGCCCGGCGATCTCACGTCGACCACGCCCTGTCCGGAATGCGCCCACGAGGGCGCCATGCGCCCCCACGTCGTGCTGTTCGGCGAGATGCCCTTCGAGATGGGGGCGATCTACAGCGCCCTGGCGCTCTGCGACCTGTTCATTTCCATCGGCACCTCGGGCAACGTCTATCCCGCCGCCGGCTTCGTCGAAGAGGTGCGCCGGGGTGGCCGGGCCCACACGGTGGAACTCAATCTGGAGCCCTCGGAGGGCGCGACGTTGTTCGCCGAATGCATCAACGGCCCGGCCACCGAGGTGGTGCCGGCCTACGTCGAAGGTTTGCTGGGAGGGCCAACATGATCGACCTGCGCAGCGACACCATCAGTCGGCCGACGGCGGCCATGCGCATCGCCATGGCCGAGGCCGAGGTGGGCGACGACGTCTACCGCGACGACCCCACCGTCAAGGCGCTGGAGGCCCGGGTGGCCGGGATCCTGGGCACCGAGGACGCGGTCTACGTGCCCACCGGCACCATGAGCAACCAGATCGCGCTGCGCGCCCACACCGAACCCGGCGATGCCGTGCTTTGCGAAGCCGGCGCCCATGTCTATTCCATCGAGGGCGCCTCGACGGCGGCGCTTTCGGGCATCACGGTCAGGCACCTGCAAGGCGAGCGGGGAATTTTCACGGCCGGCCAAGTGGCGGCGGCGGTCCATCCCCGCCATTCGTTCATGCCCGTCTCGGTGCCGCCGCCGGTCAAGCTCCTGTGCCTGGAGAATACCCACAATCTGGCCGGCGGCACGGTCTGGCCGCTGGCGGCGGTGGCCGAAGTGGCCGGGGCGGCACGCGAGCGCGGCTTGGCGCTGCACCTCGATGGCGCCCGGCTGTGGCACGCCGCCATCGCCACGGGAGTTCCTGAGTCCGACTATGCCGCCCACTTCGACACCATCTCGGTCTGTTTCTCCAAGGGGCTGGGGGCGCCCGTGGGCTCGGCGCTGGCCGGAACGGCCGACTTCGTGGCCCGGGCGCGGCGCTTCAAGCAGATGTTCGGCGGCGGCTTTCGCCAGGCCGGCGTCATCGCCGCCGGGGCGCTCTATGCGCTGGAGAACCACCGGGAACGCCTGGCCGAGGACCACGCCAAGGCCCGCAGCTTCGCCGAGGGCATCGCCAACACGGCCGGCATCGAGGTCGATCTCGAGTGCGTCGAGACCAACATCGTGCGCTTCCGGGTGACGGCGCTCTCGGCCGCCGAATTCGCCGAGCGCTGCTTTGCTGCCGGCGTCCACATGGTGCCCGGCGGTGCCGACCAGGTGCGGGCCGTGATGCACCTCGATATCAGCGAACCAGACGTGGAAACGGCGCTCGACGTGGTCCGGGGTGCGGTAAGCGGCTAGGTTTTTTTTGGCTAGAGCGTCGAGCGCTCAATAGGAATCGCAAAGGGGATTCCCAAAAGGTTTGAAATGTGATTCACCATACGTGGAGGTGGATCATGGGTAAGAGCTATTCGATGGATCTGCGGGAGCGGGTTGTTTGCTTTGTTGGTTCGGGTCACTCGCGGCGCCAGGCGGCATTGC
>JASLXG010000016.1 GCA_030740435.1 Alphaproteobacteria bacterium
GGAAGATGGGGGGAAACCTTTTCCCAGACCTCATCCCTGATGACGAAACGTCCCGTGTTCATCAAAACCTCCTTGCAAAAGGAAGTTTGAATCACTTTTTGACGCTCTTGGGAATCCCTTAAATGTCAACAGGCCCTAGCCGGGGCGCTTCGCTCCCGCCAGGGCCCGCCGCCCCACTCGGCGCCGTGGTTTCCCTGGCGCCGTGCGCGGAGCAGGCGAGAGCGCCGCGACTATAGCCCGGATGTGGCCCAGCGACACCCGCTTTCCCGCACCCGAGGGGATGACGAAATCGGCGCGCCGGCGTTTTTCCCGGTCCGGCGTCTGCTGGGCCAGGATGGCCGCGAACTTTTCCTCGCTCATGTCCGGCCGGGCCAAGACGCGCTGGCGTTGCACGCAGGCCGGCGCCGAGACTACGGCAACGTAATCGCAGCGTCGTTCGCCGCCGGTCTCATACAGCAGCGGCACATCGTTCACCACCAACTTCGCCGCCGCCGCCCGAGCCCGGCCCATGAAGCGGTGCTGGGCCAGGCGCACCAGGGGATGCAGGATGGCTTCGAGGCGATCGAGCTGGGCCCGGTCGGCGAAGACACGACCGCCCAGCGCCGGACGATCGACGGCGCCCTGCGCGACCACCCCGGGAAAGGCCGCCTCGACCGCCGCCACGGCACGGCCGCCGGGGCCGAGCAGGCCATGAACCTCGGCGTCGGCATCGAAGACCGGCACGCCGAGCCGGCGGAAGGCCTTGGCGGCCTCGCTTTTGCCCATGCCGATGGAGCCCGTCAGGCCGAGCACGATCATGGCGAACCCGCGATATCGGCAACCAGCAAGGCCCGCAGTTCAGGGCTTACCTCGGGCGCCACGCCGAACCAGGCGCCAAAACCAGGCCGGGCCTGATGCAGCAGCATGCCCAGACCATCGACCACGGGGTTGTCCCGGTCAGCGGCGTCGCGCAACAGCGGCGTTTGCAGCGGCGTATAGACGACATCGGCGACGATTGCCCGGGGCGCCAGAGCGGCCAGATCGAGTTCCAGTGCCGGGCCGCCGGCGAGGCCCTGGCTGGAAGTGTTGACCAGCAGCGCCGCCCGGCCCAGCAGCCGCGCCCGGTCGAGCCACAGCCCAACCTTGATTTGGCCGCCGAGCTCCAGGGTCCCGAGTTTCAAGGCCAGAGCCTCGGCCCGGCTGGCGGTCCGGTTGACGATGGTGATCTCGGGCACGCCCGCCTCAAGCAGCGCCACGGCCACCGCCCGGGCCGTACCACCGGCGCCGATGAGCAGCGCCGGGCCGGCCTCGGGCTGCCACCCGGGCACGCTTTGGCGCAGGTTCTCGATAAATCCGAAGGCGTCGGTGTTGTCGCCCAGAAGGCTGCCGTCAGGGCGCATGGTAACGGTATTGACGGCACCGATGCGTTGCGCCGTCGCTGTCGCCTCGTCGACCGCCTGTAAAGCCGCCTCCTTGTGCGGCAGCGTCACGTTGACGCCGGCAAAGCCCATCAGGCCGAGCGCCCTGAGGGCCTGGGCGAAGTGCTCGGGCGCCACCGCCAGTGGCACGTAGGCGCCGTCGATGCCGTAGTGCTCGAGCCAGTAGCCATGCAAAAGCGGCGAACGCGAATGCTTTACCGGCCATGCCATGACCCCGGCCAGCCTGGCCTTGCCGCTGAGTTTCACGAGCTAATCACTCCCTCGTGGCGCAAGAACTCGAGCAGTGCCAACAGCGGCAGCCCGAGGACCGAAAAATAGTCCCCCTCGATGGTCTTGAAAAACTGTGCCCCCGGTCCCTCCAGGCGATAGCCGCCGACGCTCGACAGCACCGTCTCACCCGCCGCCGCCAGGTAGGCATCGAGAAAGGCCTCGCTGAAGTCCCGCATGGTCAGAACCACGCGGTCGCTGTGGCGCCACACCACCTGGCCCTGGCGCACCAGGCACAGCCCGTTGACGAGATCGTGAGACCGGCCCCTGAGCCGCAGCAATTGCCGCCGGGCCGCCGCCAAATCGCGGGGCTTGGCCAAAACCTCGCCGCCCAACCAAAGGATCTGGTCGGCCGCCAGCACGGCGGCGCCGGGCCGGCTGGCCGAGACCTCCTGGCCCTTGGCCAGGGCCAGGGCCAGGGCGATTTCCTCGGGCTGGGCCTGGTCCCGCACCAGGCTATCGCGCAAGGCTGCTTCGTCGAGTTCAGCCGCGACGGTGCTGAATTCGATGCCGGCGCCCCGCAACAATGCCGTCCGGGTGCTGCTGGCGCTGGCCAGAATGAGTTGGCCGGTGCTCACCGGCTGGTGTCAGACATCGATGCTGTCGGCATGGAGATTGAGGATGGCGGCCGCGGTTTCCTCGATCGAGCGTCGGGTAACGTCGATGACCGGCCAGTCGTGGGCTGAAAACAGCCGCCGCGCCGTGGCCACCTCGCGTTTCACCGTCTCGATACGTACGTAGTCGGTTTCGTCGTCCTGGCGCAGCGCCACCATGCGATTGCGCCGGATGTGCACCAGGCGCTCGGGATTGGTGGTAAGGCCGATGATCAGCGGTCCTTCGAGATTTTCGAGCTCGGCCGGCAGCGGACAGTCCGGCACGATGGGTACGTTGGCCACCCTCAGCCCACGATTGGAAAGGTAGATGGCGGTCGGTGTTTTGGAGGTGCGCGAGACGCCCACCAAGACGATATCGGCCTCCTCGAGGTCAGCCAACGATTGGCCGTCATCGTGGGCCATGCAGTACCCCATGGCGTCGATACGGCCAAAATATTCCGCATCCAAAACGTGTTGAATCCCAGGCAAATCCCGGGTCTTGGCACCCAGGTAGCTGCTCAGCGCAGCCAACACCGGATCGAGCACCGGCACGCAGCCCAACTGCAATTCGCGACAGCGCTGTTGCAGCATGTCCCTGAGATTGTGGTCGACCAGGGTAAACATCACCAGGCCGGGATGGTTTTCGATCTCGCCCAGCACGCGCACCATCTGCTCCTCGCTGCGCACCAGGGACCAGAGGTGAAGCTGGGGTTTGATGTTTTCGAATTGCACGATGGCGGCATGTGCCACGGCGCTCAGGGTTTCGCCGGTAGCGTCCGACACCAGATGCAGATGAAAGTGCTCTCCAGCTTCGCCTGGGGAGGAGTGGTGTTTGGCTGGGGGCGAATCAGGCGTTGCTGCTCGATCGTTCATTCTGTTCCCATTTGGCCTGTTTTCATCCCTTCATCGGGCGGCGCTTAGGCGTTTCGGCGGGCCGCCGAAGGGCGGCTCGAAAAAACCGGCTTATCCCCTCGCGGCCCCCCTAATATCACCGTTATCCCCAGCATTCCAAGTGCCGGCCCAGCCTGGCTTTTCCCGACTTGTTCCGAGAACTGTTGATTTTCCCTCCCCAATCGGGGAAAACCCGGTGGCCTGGGAACGAATCCGGGAGGGTTTTGAATCCCCACGATTCACAGCCATCCACTACTACCACTACCTTTCTTTTAAATAAGATATATGAAGTAGTGATGTGAGTTCATGGCGGAAATGATGACCAGCGAAAGCAAGAGCAGTGAAAAGTTGCTGCTGCGAGCTTTGCGGGGCGAGACCTTGGCCCGGCCGCCTTTTTGGCTGATGCGCCAGGCCGGGCGCTATCTGCCGGAGTATCTCGAGATCAGGCGCCAGGCCGGCGATTTCCTGTCGCTTTGCTATTCGCCCGAGCTGGCTGTCGAGGTGACCTTGCAGCCCTTGCGCCGCTTCGCCATGGATGCGGCCATTCTGTTCGCCGATATCCTCGTGGTGCCCGATGCCTTGGGCCAGGCCTTGAGTTATCGCGAAGGTGAAGGTCCGGTGCTGGAGCCGGTGCGCAACGCGGCCGAGCTGGGACGTTTGGATATGGCCGGATTGCATGAACGCCTGGCACCGGTCTACCAGACCATCCGCCGGCTGCGCCAGGAATTGCCGCCGGCGACGGCGCTGATCGGCTTTGCCGGGGCGCCCTGGACGGTGGCAACCTATATGGTCGAAGGCGGCTCGAGCCGCGACTTCGCCACCATCAAGGCCTGGGCCTACGGCGATCCCGAGGGGTTTGGCAGGCTGATGGCGCTGTTGGTCGACGCCACGACGGAATATCTCGAGGCACAGGCCGAGGCCGGGGCCGAGGTCGTACAGCTGTTCGACACCTGGGCGGGAGTACTGCCGGAGAGCGCCTTCGAACGCTGGTGTGTGGCGCCGGTAGCGGAGATCGTGAGGCGCTTTGGCAAAAGCCACCCCGAGATACCGGTAATCGCCTTTCCCCGCGGTGCCGGGGTGCTCTATGGCGGCTACGCTGAAGCCACCGGGGTGGCCGGCCTGGGCCTCGACGCCACGGTGCCGCTGGGTTGGGCGGCTCGGACGCTGCAACCGTTTGCCACCTTGCAGGGCAATCTCGATCCCTTGATGCTGATTACCGGCGGCGCCGCCATGCGTCGGGAAATTGGCGGTATATTGGAAACCTTGGGAAAGGGACCGTTCATCTTCAATCTGGGTCACGGCATCGTCCCGGCAACACCGCCGGAGCACGTGGCGGAGCTGGCCGAATTCGTGCGTTCCTGGCGGGCCTGAAGACGGGTGCGGGTGATGCGCACGGCCGTCGTACTGTTCAACCTGGGTGGCCCGGACAGTCCCGAGGCCATTCGGCCCTTTCTCTTCAACCTTTTCAACGACCCCGCCATCATCGGCCTGCCACAGCCCCTGCGTTGGCTGCAGGCACGACTGATTTCGCGCCGCCGGGCCAGGACGGCGGAGGCAATTTACGCCCACCTGGGCGGTCGCTCGCCGATCCTCGAAGGCAGCCAAGCACAGGCCCGGGCGCTGCAGGATGTTCTCAACCAAGCCGCCGCCGAGGGCGACGAAGCGCGGGTCTTCGTGGCCATGCGCTACTGGCGGCCGCGGGCCGGCGAGGTGGTGGCGGAGGTGGCACGCTGGGCCCCGCAGCGCCTCGTGCTGCTGCCGCTTTATCCGCAATATTCGACCACCACCAGCGCCTCGTCGTTGGCCGAGTGGCGGCGTCTGGCAGCGCGGCAAGGCCTGGATCCACCGACCTGGGCGGTGTGTTGTTATCCGCGCCAGCCGGGCTTCATCGCGGCGCTGGCCGGCGGCCTGCGGCGGACGCTCGAGGAGATGCGCGCCCAGGGACAGCGGCCGCGGCTGCTGTTGTCGGCCCACGGCCTGCCGCAACGCCTGATCGAGCGCGGCGATCCCTATCAGTGGCAGGTCGAGGAGACGGCGGCGGCGCTGCTGGCGGCACTGGGGGACGAAGATGCCCAGGCGGTGATCTGCTATCAAAGCCGGGTGGGACGCCTGGCCTGGATCGGTCCCTCCACCGAGGACGAAATAAGGCGGGCCGGCGCGCAAAAGCAGGCGTTGCTGGTGGTGCCGCTTTCCTTCGTGTCGGAGCATTCGGAGACCCTGGTCGAGCTTGACATCGAATATGCCGATTTGGCGGTCCGGGCCGGGGTGCCGGCCTACCGGCGGCTGGCGACGGTGGCGACGGACGCGGCCTTTATCGCCGGTCTGGCGGAGTTGGTCGGTGAGACCCTGGAAGCACCGACCGGGCTCTGTCGCGGCGGCGGTGCCTGTGCCGCCGGCCTGGCGGGCTGCGCCGAGCGCACGGCGGCCGGCGCCGGCGCCGGCGAAGCATAAGGAGGGCGCCCCATGACCTGGCCGGCCCTACAAGACATGTTGAGCGGATGGTACGATTGGCTGCGGGCGCTCCATGTCATCGCCGTCATCGCTTGGATGGCGGGCATGCTCTATCTGCCGCGGCTTTTTGTCTACCACTGCGAGGCCGAGCCGGGGTCGCGCCAGTCCGAGACCTTCAAGGTCATGGAACGCCGCCTGTTGCGGGCTATCATCAATCCGGCCATGGTGCTGGCCTTCGTGTTCGGCGGCTTGATCGTCTTGAGCGGGGTCGTCGATTGGAGCCAGACCTGGCCCTGGGTCAAGGCCCTGGCGGTGATCCTGATGACCGCGGTGCATGGCTTTCTGGCCCGTTGGCGGCGCTTTTTCGCCGAGGACCGCAATCAGCATTCGCAGCGTTTTTACCGCCTGGTCAACGAGCTGCCGACGTTGTTGATGATCGTCATCGTCATCATGGTGATCGTCAAACCTTGGTAAAGATCCCGGTGCTTTGGCAAAGACGAATTCTTGGATCCGATTCGTCGTTGACTTCTAGGCGGCCTTTGGTTACTGGTTTGTCTTCTATCTGTGGCGGGGCCTACGGGAACCGCCTTCTCGCCAGACAGTGAGCTTTCGCGCGGCCGGATAAGTGAACCGGTCGAGCGGTCTGCGCATTCAGGACCTTCCGTCCGCCCCCCCTTCCAGTTGCTGGTCACCACGGGACCGAAATGAATCTCCAGGAGTTGAAGTCCAAGTCGCCGACCGAGCTGCTTCAGTATGCCGAAGAGCTCGAGGTCGAAAACGCCAGTACGTTGCGCACGCAGGACATGATGTTCGCCATCCTCAAGCAGTTGGCGGACAACGAGATCGAGATCTCGGGACGCGGCGTGTTGGAGATCCTGCAGGACGGGTTCGGCTTTTTGCGCTCGCCGGAATCGAACTACCTGCCGGGGCCCGACGACATTTATGTCTCGCCCAGCCAGATCCGGCGCTTCGCTCTCAAGACCGGCGATACCGTCGAGGGGCTGATCCGCTCGCCGCACGAGGGCGAGCGCTATTTTGCCCTGCTCAAGGTCAAGACCATCAACTTCGAGGAATCGGAGAAGGCGCGGCACAAGGTCAATTTCGACAACCTCACCCCGCTCTATCCCGACGAACGCATCATCCTGGAATCCGACGATCCCACGACCAAGGACCGCTCGGCCCGGGTCATCGAACTGATTTGTCCCCTGGGCAAGGGCCAGCGCGCCCTGATCGTGGCGCCGCCGCGCACCGGCAAGACCATGATGCTGCAGAACATCGCCCACGCCGTGACCGAGAACAATCCCGAGGTCTATCTCATCGTCCTGCTGATCGACGAGCGGCCCGAGGAGGTCACCGACATGCAGCGGAGCGTGCGCGGCGAGGTCATCAGCTCGACCTTCGACGAGCCCGCCTCGCGCCACGTGCAGATCGCCGAGATGGTGATCTCCAAGGCCAAGCGCCTGGTCGAGCACAAGCGTGACGTGGTCATCCTGCTCGATTCCATCACCCGCCTGGCGCGGGCCTACAACACCGTGGTGCCGTCCTCGGGCAAGGTGCTCACCGGCGGTGTCGACGCCAATGCGCTGCAACGCCCCAAGCGCTTTTTCGGCGCCGCCCGCAACATCGAGGAAGGCGGCTCGCTGAGCATCATCGCCACGGCCCTGATCGATACCGGCAGCCGCATGGACGAAGTCATCTTCGAGGAATTCAAGGGCACCGGCAATTCCGAGATCATCCTCGACCGCAAGCTCAGCGACAAACGCACTTGGCCCAGCATCGATATCACCAAGTCCGGCACGCGCAAGGAAGAGCTGCTGGTCGACAAGGGCACGTTGTCCAAGATGTGGGTGCTGAGGCGCATCCTCATGCCCATGGGCGTGACCGATGCCATGGAGTTCCTGCTCGACAAGCTCAAGACGACCAAGAACAACACCGAATTCTTCGATTCAATGAATACCTGACCGCTCGGTCACAAATAAATCGGCGATACCCGCGGTCCATACGATCGGTCGGTTTCTTTGCTGGCGCTAGTCATGGGTCGGGGCGGCTGCGCCGGGCCTCCCAATTCGGGACGCCCGGCGACCGAGAGAATCGTTTCGCTATGGTAACATAATCGTCGAGCCGGTAGTCTTGCGTCCCTCCAGGTCGATATGGGCCTGGGTGGCTTCGGCAAGTGGGTAGGTCTGGTTGATCTCGATCTTGACGGCGCCCGATCCCACCAACTCGAAGAGTGCCGCGGCGCTGGCCACCAGGTCCTGGCGTTTGGCGGTGTAGGTCATCAAGGTGGGGCGGGTGATGAAGAGCGAGCCCTTGGCCGCCAGGGTGCCGAGCTCGAACGGCGGCACCGGACCCGAGGCGGCACCGAATAGTACCATCGTACCTAAAGGCTGCAGGCAATCCAGCGAGGCCTCGAAGGTGTCGACACCCACCGAATCGTAGACCACCGGCACCCCGGCGCCGTCGGTGATCTCCTTGACGCGCTCGACGACGTTCTCGCGTGAGTAGATAATAGGGTGGTCGCAGCCGTGCGCCCGGGCGAGCTCGGCCTTTTCCTCGTTGCCCACGGTGCCGATGACGGTGGCGCCCAGGTGCTTGGCCCACTGGCAGGCGATCAGGCCGACGCCGCCGGCGGCGGCGTGAAACAAAATCGTCTGGCCGGCCTGCAGCGCAAATGTGCGGCGCAAGAGATATTCCGTCGTCATGCCCTGCAACATCATGGCGGCGGCGGTGTTGTCTTCGATGCCGTCGGGCAGGCGCAGCAGCCGGTCGGCCGTCAACAGGCGGTTCTCGGCGTAGGATCCCGGCGGCGGCGCGGCATAGGCGACGCGATCGCCCACCGCCACCTCGCTGACGCCCTCGCCGATGGCCTCGACGACGCCGGCGGCTTCCATGCCGATGCCGTGCGGCAGCTCCAGGGGATAGAGCCCGGCGCGGTGATAGCAGTCGATGTAGTTGAGGCCGACGGCGCTGTGGCGCAACAAGGCCTGGCCGGGGCCGGGCTGGCCGACGTCTACGTCCTCCCAGATCATCTTTTCCGGGCCGCCGGTTTCGTGGATGCGAATGGCTTTGCTCATGGTTTTGTCCGTTTCGATTTTGGGCTGGGTTGGATTTCAGAGCATGGCGCCTTCGAGGCGCAAGAGAGCGACTTTTGTCGCCACCCCGCCCTCAGCCGAGAAACCGCCGAGGCCCTGGCTTGAGACCACGCGGTGGCAAGGGATCAAAATGGCGATGGGATTGGCGCCGCAGGCGCCGCCCAGCGCTCGCGGGGCGCTGCCGAGCTCGTGCGCAAGCTCGCCATAGGTGCGCACTGAGCCATAAGGAATAGCCTGCAAAGCTTGCCAGACGCGCTGCTGGAAGGGCGTGCCGGGGGGTTTCATCTCGAGGCCGCGGAAATCCACGGCCTCGCCGTCGAAATAGCTTTGCAAGAGCACATGTGCCCGGGCCAGCAACGGTGTCTGGCGCAGCTCGGCGCCGGGCACGGCGGCCGACACGCGGCCAAAGTCAAGCGACACGATGGCGCCGTCCTCTTCGCTGATGGTGAGGTCGCCGACCGGGCTGTGGAGCGAAAGCTGCAGCATACCCCATGGTGGGCGAAATGCACTCAGGCCGCAAGCTCCGCCGCCAGCTCGCCGGCCTCCGTGAGGGGCAGCGAACATTGCCGCCCGCGGCAGACATAAGCAGTGGCGTGGCCTGCCAGTTGCACCTTGGCGGCGGCCGGGTGGCCGGCCGGCAATTCCTGGCCGGGATCCAGCCGCTGCACCACGCGGTGCGCGAGCGGTGCCTGCCAGACCGCCCGCAAGAGCGCCCGGGTGTCCTCGGCCGCGGCCTCGCCGACGATCACCACCTGGGTTGCCGCCTCCAGGCATTCGCTGTTGCTGAGCAGCGTCGGCAGGGCCGTGAAGTTGCGCCCGACCTCGGCCGTGAAGGCGGCGATGAGGGCCTCGGCGCGCTGGCGGTAGGCGGTCTTGCCGGTGACATGGAAAAGCCGCGCCAGCACCCCCACCATGGTGGCGTTGCCCGATGGGGTGGCGCTGTCGGCGATGTTGCGGGGCCGGGCGATAAGGTCCTCGCCGTCATCGGCGGTGAAGAAATAACCGCCGTTCTCGGCGTCCCAGTAGTGGGCCTCGAGGACCGCCACCCAGGCCTCGGCCTGGGCCACCAGGCCGGGCTCGCCGCCGGCCTCGTGAAGGGCCAGCGCGGCGCGGGCCATTTGGGCATAATCGTCAAGAAAACCGGCCTCACCGAGGCGGCTGCCGCGGCGGCAGTGGCCGAGGCGCTGGCCCCGGGCCAGGGAGCTGCTGACGCAGGCGAAAGCCCGAGCCGCCAGGGCCAGCCAGTCGGGCCGCTCGAAGGTCGCCGCGGCGGCCGCCAGGGCGGCGATCATCAGGCCGTTCCAGTCGGCCAGAACCTTGTCGTCCCAACCCGGTTTGGGGCGCTGTTCGCGGCTTTCCCAGAGGCGCTGGCGGGCAGCCGCCAGGGCTGCCTCAAAGGCCTCGCCGCCGAGCTCGGGGGCGGCGCTGCGGTTGAGGATGGTACGGCCTTCCCAATTGCCGCCCGGCGTCACGTCGTAGGCGGCTTTGAAAAGCTCGGCCTGGGCGCCCAGCAGGGGATCGATCTCGCTCTCCGACCAGACATAGAAAAGACCTTCCTGGCCCTCGGAATCGGCGTCCTGGGAGGCCGCGAAGGCGCCCCCCTCGGCCAGCATCTCACGCTGGCACCAGGCCACGGTTTCGGCCACCCGCTGGGCGTAGAGCGGGTTTTGGCCGTGGCGCCAGGCGTTCGTCAGCAAATCGATCAGCAGGGCGTTGTCGTAGAGCATCTTTTCGAAGTGCGGCACCAGCCAGGCTTCGTCGGTGGCATAGCGGGCAAAGCCGCCACCCAGGTGATCGTAGATGCCGCCCTGGCAGATGCGGTCCAGGGTCAGCCTCACGACCTGGCCGTAGCGGGCCTCGCCGGTACGCAAGTAGGCCTTCCAAAGAAATTCGAACATCGACGTCTGGGGGAACTTGGGGGCTCCGGCAAGGCCGCCGAAGGTCGGGTCGATAAGGCCCAGCGCCTGGGTTGCCGCTTGGTCGTAAAGGGTTGGGCCGAGGCGGCTGGGGCCGGAGCCGGCGACGGCGCCATCGCGATTTGTGGGCCGCGAGATTCGCGCCAGGGCTTGGCTCAGTTGGTCGGCGCTCTGGCTGACGCCGTCGGGACGCTCGCGGTAATAATGGCTGAGTGCCTGCAGCACCTGGCTGAAGGCGGGCCGTCCCCAGCGGCTGTCGGGGGGAAAGTAGGTACCGCCCCAGAAGGGCCGGCCCTCGGGGGTCAGGCACATGGTCAGCGGCCAGCCGCCGTGCTCGCCCATCAGGGCCAGGGCGGATTGGTAGATGTGATCTACGTCGGGGCGTTCCTCGCGATCGACCTTGATGTTGATGAAATGCGCGTTCATCAGCTCGGCCGTGGCCGCATCCTCGAAGCTTTCGTGGGCCATCACGTGGCACCAGTGGCAGGCGGCATAACCGATGCTCAGCAGGATCGGCTTGTCGGCCCGGCGGGCGGCGGCAAAGGCGGCCTCGCTCCAGGGCTGCCAGAGCACCGGGTTATCCTTGTGCTGCAACAGATAGGGGCTGGTCTCGAAGCTCAGCGTATTGGCCATGGCGCTCCTCCGGAAGCCGTTGACGGCATTGCGGCGGCCGCCGGCCTCGACTACCCTGAGACCGCAAGGGCAGCCAGCCAGGCAGCCAGGTGACCGGGTGGCCGGGGGTAGCGACATGAAGGTAACGATCGATATTGACTGCACACCCGAGGAAGCAAGATCCTTTCTCGGCCTGCCCGACGTCGGGCCGCTGCACGACGAGGTGCTGGAAGGCTTTCGCCGCCGCCTCTTCGAGCAGCTCGAGGCGATGGATCCCGAGGCCATGATGAAGGCCTGGATGCCGGCCGGGGCGGAGGGCTGGGAGAATATGCAGAAAATGTTCTGGAGCCAGTTCGGTGGCGCCAAAAAGGAGTAGGGAAAGATGAACGAGCCGAGGCCAAGCTTGCGCTACCATGTTTTCTGCTGCACCAACCAGCGCCCGCCGGAGCACGAACGCGGCAGCTGCCAGGCCAGCGGTGGCATCGGTTTGCGCAACTACTTGAAGGACAGGGTCAAGGAGCTCGGGCTCGAGGGCGTGCGCATCAACGCCGCCGGCTGTCTGAACCGTTGCGAAGAGGGGCCGGCCGTGGTGGTCTATCCCGAGGGCGTCTGGTATCGGCTGCAGAACAAAAGCGATATCGAGGAAATCATCAGCGGGCATCTGCAGGGCGGCGAGCCGGTGGCCAGATTGCGCATCTAGCGAGATCCCGGCCGGGCACCCCGGCGAGCGAATTTCCGCAGCGCTAGAAAAGAGGGAAATCGGCTGTCCGAAGGGGAAACCATTTATGCCCTTTCCAGCGGCGCCGGGCCGGCCGGTATCGCCATCGTGCGGCTTTCCGGGCCCCGGGCCGGGGAGGCGATACGCCGGCTGGCCGGCCAAGTACCGGAGCCCCGCCGTGCCAGGCTGGCGGCGCTCGGCCAAGGCGAGCTGATCGACCGCGCCCTGGTGCTGTGGTTTCCCGGGCCCGACAGTTTCACCGGCGAGGACGTGGCGGAATTCCACCTCCACGGCGGCCCGGCCGTGGTGGCGGCGCTGCTGGCGGCGCTGGCCGAAATAGCTGGCCTCAGGCCGGCCGGGCCGGGAGAGTTCAGCCGCCGAGCCTTCGAGAACGGCAAGTTCGACCTCACCCAGGCCGAGGCCATCGCCGACCTGGTGGCGGCCGAGACCGAGGCCCAGCGCCGCCAGGCCCAGATTCAACTGGGCGGCGCCCTGGGCCGGCTTTACGAGGGCTGGCGGGGGATTTTGACCGGGGCGCTGGCGCATTTCGAAGCGGCCATTGATTTCGTCGACGAGGAGCTTGAAGTGGACCTTCAGGCGGCACGCCGCGAGCTCGGCCAGGTGGCCGGCGAAATTGCCGCGCATTTGGCCGACCGGCGCGGCGAGCGGCTGCGCCAGGGCGTTTCGTTGGCCATCGTCGGGCCGCCCAACGCCGGCAAGTCGAGCCTGCTCAACTGGCTGGCGCGGCGCGATGCGGCCATCGTTTCGGCCAGCCCCGGCACCACCCGCGACATCATCGAGGTGCAGCTCGATCTGGGCGGCTGGCCGTTGTCGGTGGCGGATACGGCCGGGCTGCGCCAGGCGGTTGGCGATGGCGTCGAGGCCGAGGGCTTGCGCCGCGCGCGCCAACGCGCCGAGGGCGCGGATTTGCGCCTGGTGGTGGTGGAAGCTGGGGAATGGCCCGAGGTCGACGCCGAGACCGCGAAATTATTGGACGAGCGATCGCTCGTTTTGGTCAACAAAGTCGATCTGGCGGCCGTGACGGTGCGCCGGACACCGGGTGGGGCGCCGGTTTACGCCGTCTCGGTCAAAACCGGCCAGGGCTTGGAGGAGGCCTTGGCGGCGCTAGAGGCGCGCCTGGCGGCCGAGCTTGCGCCCCAGGGGCTTGGGCCGGCGGCGCTGGCGTCAGCGGGTGCCAGCCTGACGCGGGCCCGCCATCGCCAGAGCCTCGAAGTCTGTGGCCAAGAGCTGGACCGGGCTTTGGGGCAAACCGAGGTCGAGCTGGCGGCCGAAAATGTGCGTCTGGCGGGCCGCGCCCTGGGCCGCATTACCGGCCGCGTGGACGTGGAAGACATACTAGATTTAGTGTTCGCTGAGTTCTGTATAGGCAAATAAGGGATGGAAACGACAAGAGTGGGTGACTTGGCGGCAATGTTTCACGTGAAACAACAGCCTGGGAAGGCGCCAGCGGTCTTTGACAGCCGGCCATTGCAAACCTAGATTGGCCGCCATGTTGCGCCACACCCCACCGAGCGAGGACCAGCCCTACGACGTCATCGTCGTCGGCGGCGGGCACGCCGGCTGCGAGGCGGCGGCGGCGGCGGCCCGGGTGGGGGCGCGAACCCTGTTGCTCAGCCACCGCCTCGAGACCATTGGCGAGCTCTCGTGCAATCCCGCCATCGGCGGTCTGGGCAAGGGACACCTGGTGCGTGAGGTCGACGCCCTCGATGGTTTGATGGGGCGCGTCGCCGACGCCGCCGGCATCCAGTTCCGGCTGCTCAACCGGCGCAAGGGACCGGCCGTGCGGGGACCGCGGGCCCAGGTCGACCGGCGGCTTTACCGCCAGGCCATGCAAGACGCGCTGGCCGAGACCGCCGGCCTGGAGCTGGCGGCGCTGACGGTCGAGGACCTGATCGTCGAGGCGGGCGGCCGCATTGGCGGGGTGATCGCCGCCGGGCGGCGCCTGCGGGCGGCCGCTGTGGTGATCACTACCGGGACTTTCCTGCGCGGCGTCATCCATTGCGGCGAACACAGCGAGCCGGCCGGCCGCCTCGGCGAAGCACCGGCCTTGGCGTTGGCCGAGACCTTCGACCGCTTGGGCTTCGGACTGGGCCGATTGAAGACAGGGACGCCGCCGCGCCTCGACGGTGGGACTATCGACTGGACGGCGCTTAAGGAGCAAATCGGCGACCAGCCGCCGCTGCCGTTTTCCTTTTTGAGCGATGGCATAGACAATCCTCAGGTGGCCTGCCACATCACCGCCACCACAGCCGCCAGCCACGATATCATCAGGGCCAACCTGCGGCGCTCGCCGATCTACAGCGGCCGTATCAGCGGCAGTGGTCCGCGCTACTGTCCTTCGATCGAGGACAAGGTGGTGCGCTTTGCCGATCGCCCCAGCCACCAGATCTTTCTCGAGCCCGAGGGCCTGGACGACGACACGGTCTATCCCAACGGTATTTCGACGTCGCTGCCGGCCGCCGTGCAAGCCGAATTTCTGGCCACCATACCGGGCCTCGAAAGGGCCCGGATCCGCCGCCCGGGGTACGCCGTGGAGTACGACTTCGTCGATCCGCGCGGCCTCGGGCCGACCCTGGAAAGCAAGCGTCTTGCAGGGCTCTTTCTGGCCGGCCAGATCAACGGCACCACCGGTTACGAGGAGGCCGCCGGGCAGGGCCTGGTGGCCGGGCTGAACGCGGCCTTGGCGGCCGGTGGTGGTGGCTCGTTCAGGCTCGACCGGGCGGAAGCCTACATCGGTGTCATGATCGACGATTTGATCGGCCGTGGCACCCGCGAGCCCTATCGCATGTTTACCTCGCGGGCCGAATACCGGTTGACGCTGAGGGCCGACAACGCCGACCAGCGGCTGACCCCGCGGGGCTTGGCGGCAGGCTGCATCGGCAGCCGGCGGCGGCTGGCCTTCGCCGCCAAAGCGGAGTCCCTGGCGGCGGCCCGCGAGCTCGCCGCCGGATGCTCGCTGACGCCCAACCAGGCGCGTCGTCAGGGCATCGCCGTCAACCTCGATGGCCGGCGACGCACGGCCGCCGAACTGCTGGCGCTGCCTGGCGTCGGCGTCGCCGAGCTGGGTTCGCTGTGGCCCGAGTTCGCCGGGCTGGCGCCGGCCGTCGCCGAGCAGCTCGAGATCGACGCCCACTACGCCGGCTACCTCGAGCGCCAGCAGGCCGACATCGAAGCCTTTCGCCGCGACGAGGCCTTGCTGCTGCCGGCCACCCTGGACTATGGCGGGGTGGCCGGACTATCCAATGAGCTACGCGAGATCCTGGGCTGCAGCCGGCCGGCCACCCTGGGTGCGGCGGCCCGTCTGCCCGGTGTCACGCCGGCCGCATTGGTACTGCTGCTGCGCCACGTCAGGCGGCGCGGAGAGCGGGAAACGCGGGTTGCCTGAGTCTCTGAGCCCGCAGGATTTCGCCGTCGCCGCGGCTGTTTCACGTGAAACAATGGACCGCCTGGAAGCCTACGCCGAGCTGTTGCGGCGGTGGCAGGGCACCATAAATTTGGTCAGCCGCCGCTCCCTCGACGATCTCTGGCGCCGGCATTTTCTTGATTCGGCGCAGCTCGCCCGCCATGCCCCGGCCGGCGCGCACTGGCTCGACCTGGGCAGCGGCGCCGGCTTCCCGGGCCTGGTGCTGGCCATCATGGGAGCCCGCGTCACCCTGGTCGAAAGCGACCAGCGCAAATGCGCCTTCCTGCGCGAGGCGGCACGGCTCAGCAACACCGCCGTCAACCTTCTGCCTCAGCGCGTCGAGGAGCCGGTACCCGGGGGTCTTGGGCCCTTTGACCTCATCACCGCCCGGGCCTTGGCGCCGCTCGATCGGCTGATCGCTTTGGCCGCGCCTTGGGCCACACCGGATACAGTGGGTCTGTTTCCCAAGGGACAAGATGTAGATAATGAATTGACCCGCTGCGCTAAATATCGGAAACTCGACTTCGAAAAGCTGCCGAGCGTTACGGATCCGGCGGCCAGTATCGTGCGCGTAAGGGGGTTGTGCCATGGTCGGAGATAATTTGCTGCCGCTGCCAGGAGCTCGGCCGCGGGAAACCAGGATCTTGGCGGTTGCCAACCAGAAGGGGGGCGTCGGCAAGACCACGACGGCGATCAACCTGGCCACCGCCATGGCCGCCATCGGCTGCCGGGTGCTGGTCTTCGACCTCGATCCGCAGGGCAACGCCAGTACCGGCTTGGGCATCGAGCGGGCCAACCGCCGCCTGGCCAGTTACGATATTCTGGCCGGTTCGGCGACGTTGCGCCAGGCCACGGTGGCCAGCGACGTGCCGGGGCTGGACGTGGTGCCTTCGACGATCGATCTCTCGGGCGCCGAGCTCGAGCTGGTCAGCGTCGAGCGCCGCAGCTATCGCCTGCGCGACGCCATCACCGAGGCTGTCAGCGACTACGACTATGTGCTTATCGATTGCCCACCGTCGTTGGGGCTGCTGACCATCAATGCCCTGACAGCGGCGCATGCCGTGGTGGTGCCGCTGCAATGCGAGTTCTTTGCCCTGGAAGGCCTGGCCCAGCTCATTCGCACCGTCGACCTGGTGCGCAAGGCCTTCAATCCCAGGCTCGAGATCCAGGGTGTGGTGCTGACCATGTATGATCGCCGCAACAACCTGTCGGACCAGGTGGCGGCGGACGTGCGCGGCCATCTCGGGACCAAGGTCTACGACACCATGATCCCGCGCAACGTCAGGGTTTCCGAGGCCCCATCCCACGGCAAGCCGGTCCTGCTTTACGATTTTCGCTGTGCCGGCAGCCGGGCCTATATCCAGTTGGCGGGCGAGTTGCTGCGCAAGGAGCGCGCTGCCGCCTGAACGGAGGTGCGGCATGAGCGAGGAAAAAAGAACGACCGGTCTGGGGCGCGGCCTGGATGCCCTGATGGGCGCCGAAGCCGAGGATTACGCCTCGTTGGACAAGGTGCGGGCGGCCAAGGAAATCCCCATCGAGAACCTCAAGCCCAATCCTTTCCAGCCCCGCCGGCGCTTCGATCCCGACGATATCGCGCAGTTGGTCCAGTCGGTGCGCGAGAAGGGCGTGTTGCAGCCGCTGCTGGTGCGGCGCATGCCCGGGCACCAGGAATTTTTCGAAATCATCGCCGGCGAACGGCGCTGGCGGGCGGCGCAGCAGGCCCAGCTTCACCAATTGCCCGTGGTGGTCAAGGAATTCGACGATTCCGAGGCCCTGGAAATCGCCCTGATCGAGAATATTCAGCGCGCCGACCTGACGGCGCTGGAGGAGGCAGAAGGTTACCAGCGTCTCATGGATGAGTTCGAGCATACCCAGGAAGCGTTGGCACGGATCATCGGAAAAAGCCGAAGCCATATCGCTAATACTTTGAGATTGCTCAATCTTCCCGATGCCGTCAAGGAACTGGTGGATAACGGAGAGTTGACGGCGGGCCACGCCCGGGCGCTTTTGGGGTCGGGAAATCCGGTGCGCATGGCGAAAAAGGCGGTAAAAAAGGATCTCAACGTGCGTCAGGTGGAGGCACTGGTGCAGCAGGAGAGCAGCCAGCACACCAGCCCCGGCGAGAAACCCCAACGAGCGCCCAAAGCAGCCGATACAGTGGCGCTGGAAGGTGATATTTCCGCCGCAATCGGCCTCAAGGTGGATATCAAACACGATCGCACGGGCGGCGGCGGCGCCCTGAAAATTCAGTACCAAACCCTGGAGCAGCTCGAGGACGTTTGCCGCCGCTTGTGCCAACTGCCCGAGGCCGAGTGAAAATTCGTTTTGAAGGCGGAAAGGCAGCGGATCAGGGCAACACGGGTTGGGTGTATAAATAAAAATTTATCTTTCAAAAATTATGCATTAGACATTCAATACGATCAGGCAACAAAATTTTGCTTGCGGCTTCGGAGCGACTGTAATCTCCAGAACGATCGATCGTAAAAGGACAAAACAGAAGACGCGCCGATATGTACCGGCGGCAACTGGACTGGAAGCCCAAGCGCACGATCGGTCATTAATGGAGGGTGGGGGGTTCCGCAAATAATTGCGCAGGCAAAAAACGAAATATATCGCTTTCGCACGTTGGCCCGAAACTCGGCATCAAATAATTTTACGACCGCTCGGTCCTTTATATTTTCAGTGGTTGGTCCGGCCGATTCGAGTCAAGCGGAAGCCAAAATCATCTTGATTTACCGACCGATCGTTTTTTTTCGCGTGCCCCTTGGGCGATGCGCATTAAGGCCCGGGAACACACCGCGCGATCCGGCAAGGCAGTGGATTTGCAATGTAGTTCTGCTTCCGTAATGATCTCCAAGGCCTGAGCTAGCCTGGGCGTAGGCCAGTTCCTTAGCTGCCAAACGAAAGCGTCACGGAGCTTCCAAAAGACCGCGGGCTTGAGGCTCTGAAGGGCCTGATTGACATCGGATCCGTTCTTAAGTTGATCCGCCGCTAGAGCCAAACGTTGAAAATGCCGTGCCGCGGCCCGCAATATGCTGACGGGCGATTGTCCCGAACCGAACGATCGTTCAAGAGAGAGATCAAGGGCCGCGAAATCGCCGGCTCCGGCCGCCATCACCACGTCGTCGATAACATGGGCGGCGCCATCACCGACACAGGCCTCGGCCTGGGCCAGGCTCACCGCTCCGGGCTGGCCCACGTAAAGCGCCAGTTTTTCCAACTCGCCCCGGCTCAAGCCGCGATCACCCCCCAGATTGGCCAGCAGGTAGGCCATCGCCGCCGCTTCGGCGCGCTGCTCATACTGGCCCAGCACGCTGCGGATCAGGCCCTCGAGCGCCGCGTCATCGTCATGGTAACAGGGTACCGCGGCAGCGCGCTTGGCCTTTTCGAAAAGCTTTCTCAGGCGCGAGCTCTTGGTCAGCTCGCCCGCCGTCGCCACGACCAGACCGGCGCTGGCGGTTTGTTTGAAAAAATCCTCGAAAATATCGCTCAGATCGTTGCCCGCGCCGCTTACCAGCACCAGTCGGCGGCCGCCGCCGAAGGCCAGGGCCGCGGCTTCGTCGCGGATTCTGGCCGGATCGGCTCGCAGCGCCGCGCCCTCGAGGGCGGCAACGCGAAAAGGATCGTCGGCGTCCTCGACCACGGCCGCCGTCAACTGGCGCCGGCGCTCCTCCACCAGGCCCCGGTCGGGGCCATAAACCAAGACCGCGTCGATCCCGTCCAGGCCCTCAAGAAAGCGGGCGAACGCGCCGCCTTTGATTTCCATGGCCGATCTCTATCTGCTGCGGCGCGAGAAAAAAACCGCTACCTGGGTGGTCAGCGCATCCGACACCTCGCGCGCCGCCCGGCGTTCGGCGTCGCGTTCGGCCGACAGCGTGGCGAATTCGGACGACACCACGTTATAGGCCGCCGTGGCCCGGGCCGTGCCTTGGTGCAGCGTGTTGCCGGCCGCCACGTCGATGATCTCGAAGCGTGCCGCCAAGCGCACCGTAAAACGGGTGGCGCTCTCGTCCTTGGCGATGGCCAGGCCTTCCTTGCTGACGTCGAGCTGCACGGTCAGGCGGAAGGCCGGCCGTTCGTCTTGTCCGGTCGGCACCAGGCGGTCGCGCAGCTGGTTGCGCACGATCTGGCCCAGGCGGTCGCCGATCGGCGCCACCTCGAGCCCCGGCAGCGCCATCGTCTGCTTGCCGAGAAGGGGGCGAAAGCCGCAGCCATCAGCCAGCAGCGCCGGCCCGACCAAGGCCAGCGCCAAGATCCCGGCGCGAACCGCCCTAGGTCGCCACCACCACATTGACGATACGATTGGCCACGACGATGACCTTGCGGATTTGGCGTTCGGCGACGGCGCGCTGCACGTTCTCGAGCGCCAGCGCCGCCTGGCGCACGGCCGCCTCGTCGCTGTCCCGCGCCATCTCGATGGTGCCGCGCAGCTTGCCGCCCACCTGCACCCCGATGGTGACGCTGTCTTCGCTCAGCAGCTCCGCCTCGGCTTCGGGCCAGGCCTTGTCGGCCAGCAGCTCGGCGCCGCCGAGCTGCTGCCAAAGCTCCTCCGAAAGGTGCGGCATCATGGGGTTGATCAGCCGCACCAGCACCTCCCAGGCCTCACGCCGGGCCCAGCCCAGGTCGGCCGGCGCCGTCTCTTCCGCCTCCGCCTCCGCCGTCTCGGCGATGGCATTGGCCAACTCGTAGATGCGAGCCACGGCGCGGTTGTAGCGAAAATCCTCGATGTCGGCGCTGACCGCGGCGATGGTGCGGTGGCTGGCCTGGCGCAAGCTCTGCGCCGCGGCGCCGAACTCGGCCGGCGGTGCCGTACCCGCCGCCGGCAGGAGGTCCACTTCGTCGACCAGGCGCCAGAGCCGCTGCACGAAGCGATGCGCCCCGGCGACGCCGCCGTCGGTCCACTCCAGGTCGCGCTCGGGCGGGCTGTCGGAGAGCATGAACCAGCGTGCCGTGTCGGCGCCGTAGCGCTCGATGATGGTCGAGGGGTCGACCACGTTGTGCTTCGATTTCGACATCGATTCCGAACGCCCGACGCTAACCGCCAGACCGCCCTCGCGGGTGACCATGCCCTCGCCCGACGCCACCACCTCTTCCGGATAGAGCCAGCGGCCGTCGGCGTCGCGGTAGGTCTCGTGGCAGACCATGCCTTGAGTGAACAGCCCGGCGAAGGGCTCGTCGATGCCGAGGTGCCCGGTGGCGCGCATGCCGCGCATGTAGAAACGCGAATACAAGAGATGCAGGATGGCGTGCTCGATGCCGCCGATGTACTGGTCCACGGGTAGCCAGTAATCGGCCGCCTTGCGCTCCAGCGGCGTCTCGGCACGGGGCGAACAGAAGCGTGCGAAATACCAGCTCGAATCGACGAAGGTGTCGAGGGTATCGGTTTCGCGCTCGGCCGGGCCGGCGCATTCGGGACAGGCCGTTTGTTTCCAGGGATGCTCGTCGAGCGGGTTGCCGGGTTTCTCGAAGGTCACGTCGTCGGGCAGCACCAGCGGCAGATCGGCGGCCTTCAGCGCCACCGTGCCGCACTTGGGGCAGTGCACCACGGGGATCGGGCAGCCCCAATAGCGCTGGCGCGAAACCCCCCAGTCGCGCAGCCGGTAGTTGACCGTGCGCTGGCCGCTGCCCAGGCTTTCGAGGCGCTCGGTCATGGCCTTGATGGCTTGGGGTACGGAAAGGCCGTCGAGAAACTGGGAATTGATCATGACGCCGTCGCCGGTATAGGCCTCGTCGCCGATTTGCACCTGGTCCGGGTCGCCGTCACTGTCTTCGGGTGCCACCACGGCGACCACCGGCAATTCGTATTTGCGGGCAAAATCGAGGTCGCGCTGGTCGTGGGCGGGGCAGCCGAAAATGGCGCCGGTGCCGTACTCCATGAGCACGAAGTTGGCGATGTAGACCGGCAGCCGCCACTCCGGATCAAGCGGGTGCTGAACCCAAAGACCGGTATCGAAGCCGCTTTTCTCGGCCGTTTCGATGGCTTCCTCGCTGGTGCCCAGGCGCTGGCACTCGGCCACGAAGGCGGCCGCCTCGGGGTTTTGCCCGGCCACCTCGCGGGCCAGCGGGTGCTCGGCCGAGAGGGCCATGAAGCTGGCGCCATAAAGCGTATCGTGGCGCGTGGTGAAAACCTCCAACTCCTGGTCGCGGCCGACCAGCGCGAACTTCACGGTGCAGCCCTCGGAGCGCCCGATCCAGTTGCGCTGCATCAGGCGCACCCGTTCGGGCCAGCGCTCGAGCTCGTCGAGCGCCGCCAGCAGCTCGTCGGAATAGGCCGTGATGCGGAAGCACCACTGGTCGAGCTGGCGCTTTTCCACCACCGCGCCCGAGCGCCAGCCGCGGCCGTCGATGACCTGTTCGTTGGCCAACACGGTGTGGTCCACCGGATCCCAGTTGACCCACGACGAACGGCGGTAGACCAGGCCGGCCTCGAGCATGTCGAGGAAAAGCTGTTGCTGGTGGGCGTAGTAGCCGGGATGGCAGGTGGCGACCTCGCGCGACCAGTCCAGGCTCAGCCCCATGGCCTTGAGCTCGCGGCGCATGGCGCGGATGTTGGCGTAGGTCCATTCGGCCGGGTGGATGCCCTGGTTGCGGGCGGCGTTCTCGGCCGGCAGGCCGAAGGCGTCCCAGCCCATGGGGTGCAGCACGTTGAAGCCGCGGGCGCGTTTGAAGCGCGCCAGCACGTCGCCCAGCGTGTAGTTGCGCACGTGGCCCATGTGGATGCGCCCGGAGGGATAGGGAAACATCTCCAGCACGTAGTACTTGGGCTTCTCGCTCTGCTCGTCGACCTCGAAGGTGCGGCGTTCGGCCCACACGGCCTGCCACTTGGCTTCGCTGGCCTTGGCGTCGTAGCGCCTGCCGGCCGGGGGGGATGCGGAGGAGAGGGAGTTGGGGGCGGAGGGCGACATGAAAAAGAGACTCTATACGAGACGGCGGCCCGGCACCGCCTTCTGGCGGCCGCGGCCGCCTACTGCGGGATGGCTGCCATGCGCAACTGGCGGGCCCGGGTCAGGATGGCATTCTCCAGGTCGGTGCGGGTGTTGCTGCTGATGGCCGCGTCGACCCAGTCCTGGCCGCTGCGGCTTTGGCGGAAGACGGCCACCTTGAGGCCGTCGGCGCGCAGCCTGCGGTCGAGAATATAGACCGTCATCTGAAAGCGGTTGTCGGGCGCCTCGGGGGGGGCGTACCAGTCGGTGATGATGACGCCGCCGAAAGGATCGGCCGAACGCAGCGGCATGAACGAGACGGTGTCCAGCGTGGCCCGCCAGAGGAAACTGTTGACGCCGATGCCGCCGCCGCCGCCGCTGCCCTTCAGGTCGTCCCCTTCGTCGCCGAAGAAATTGATGCCGCCGCGGCCGAAGACGGTCTGGCGTTTGCCCTCCGGCGTGGGGATGGGCCGGCCGCCTTCCTTGCGCGGGTACTGCTCCTCGAGGTCCATGCCGGCGCAGCCGCCCAGGGCCGCCAGCGCCAGCGTCACCGCCAGCGCCACCAGCGGGGCCGTCCAAGCCTGTTGCCTTCGCCTCATGGCCGTACCTTTCACTTGTCGCGCGTCACTTGTCGAGCAAACAGCCACCAAGCGGTGCGCCCCGGGTTTCCCCGGCGGGGTATTGGGGCGCCCTAGATAATACGGAGTGCCGGAACTGTCCACAACCTTCGCCGCTGTCCAACGCAGGCCGTGACCCGGCGGGAAATGCGGGCTAGAAATGCTTTGCGCAATCCCCGGCCAACTCCGGCCCTCCCGCGCCACCGCCCCAGGCCGCCTCGCCGCCATGCCGCCAGCCGATCTCCTCGCCCGCGCCGTCCGCCACCACGAGGCCGGGCGTTTGGCCCAGGCCCAGCGCCTCTACAGCAAGGTGCTGGCAAGCCAGCCCGGCCAGCCCGACGCCTTGCACCTGCTGGGCGTCATCGCCCACCAGCAAGGCCGCCATCAGCAAGCCGTCGAGCGCATCGAAGCGGCCATCGCCGCCAATCCCCGGGTCGCGGCCTTTCATTACAATCTGGGCCTGGCGCGCCGCGCGCTGGGCCGGCCAGGGGCCCGGGCCGCCGTGGCCGCCTTCGCTGCCGCGCTCGAGCTGAATCCGGGCCACCGCGACGCGGCCTTCGAGAAGGCCGGCGTCGAAGCCGAGCTGGGCCACCTGGAAGCCGCCATCGCCGGCTTCCGGCGCCTCTTGGCCGCCGGCCCACAGGGCCCGGTCCAGGCCAACCTGGCCCAGGCGCTGCGCCAGGCCGGCCGCTTCGCCGAGGCGGCCGAGGCCTACCAGGATGCCCTGGCGGCAGAGCCCGAAGCGGCCGAGCTATGGGCCGGCCAGGGCCAGGTGCTGGCGGCGCTGGGGCGCCACGGCGAGGCTGCCGCAAGTTTTCGCCGGGCGCTGGAGATCCGCCCCGACTATCCCGAGGCCGGCCTCAACCTGGCCATCTGTCTGCGCGATGGCGGTCAGTTCGCCGCCGCCCTGGCGGCCTGCGATGATGTTCTGGCCGGCCAGCCCGGCGACGTCGCGGCGCTGGCGACCAAAGCCGGCGTGCTGGCCCGTGAGGGCGACGACGGCGCGGCGGCCGAAATCGTCCTGCCCCTGATCGCCGCCGGCCAGCGCGACTCGGCGCTGGCCTTGGTCTTCGCCGGCCTGGCCGGGCGGCTGGATCGCACCGGTGAGGCCATTGCGCTGCTCGAGGATCTGCTGGCCGAAGCCCCCGAGCCCCACTGGCGCCAGCGCTGCCATTACCGCCTGGCGGCGCTCCATGACCTGGACGGCGATGTCGACCGCGCTTTCGGGCACTACCGGGCGGCCAACGCTGAGGGCTTGGACGAAGCGGCCGCGGAAGCCGACGCAGAAGCCTGCCGGGTCATGCTGCAAGCCTGGCCGGGCCCCGGGCTGGCGCAAAGCGAAAGCCCGGCCGCGCCGGTCTTCGTCATCGGTATGCCGCGCTCGGGCACCAGCCTGGTGGAGCAGATCCTGGCCAGCCATCCCCAGGTTTTCGGGGCCGGCGAACTCACGGAGATGCGCGACATCGCGCTCGACCTGCCCCAGCTACTGGGCAGCCAAACCCCCTATCCCGACTGCCTGGCCGAGCTCGACGGCGATACCATCACCCGGGCCGCCGGGCGCTATCTCGAGCGCCTGGCCGAATTCGACGCCGCCGCGGTGATCGACAAGATGCCGCACAATTTTCTCCATCTCGGGCTGATCTCCCGGCTCTTTCCCCGGGCCCGGGTGATCCACCTGCGGCGCGATGCCCTGGACACCTGTTTTTCCTGCTACGCCCAGGATTTCGGCGAACGCCACGCCTATTCGCGATCGCTGGGCGCCCTGGGCCGGACCTATGTGGCCTACCGCAAGCTGATGGCGCATTGGCGGGCGGAGCTCGACCTGGCCATCCTGGAAATCGACTACGAAGACATCGTCGGTGATCTGGAGCCCGCGGCCCGCCGTCTGGTCGCCTTCATTGGGCTCGATTGGCACCCCGATTGCCTGCGCTTTCATGAAAACCGCCGCTTCGTGGCCAGCGCCAGCTTCGACCAGGTGCGCCAGCCCATCTACGACCGCTCGCTGGGCCGCGGCGGGCGCTATCGGCAACACCTGGGGCCGTTGATTGAGGAACTTGGGGAATTGGCAGGTGATGGGGTCTGACCCCGATCACTGCCAATCGCTGGACGCCGGCTGCGGGTGCAGCGGCTAAAACCGGCCCGAGGCCGTCATTCCGGCGGCAGGATTTCCTGCGGGCAGACCTCGTCGACCAGGTGCTCACGCCCGATGTCGGCCAAGTGGGCGCGTTTTTCCTGGCCCGTCAGGTTGGCGCCGATGCCCACACTCAGCGCCAGCACCAGCGACTGGTCGGTGAGGTCGAGCCAATAGCTGCGGCGTACCAGCTTGCCACTTTCGTCCCGCGCGAAGGGGTCGTCGGGGTTGCTGCCGAGGTCGGGTTTGTAAAAGCGCGTCATGGCCGCAGTCTGCCACACTACTCCCTTGCGCAAAAGGAAGGCCTTTCGCCGGCCTCGCCTTGCGGCGCTTTGCTGCATTTGCTAACTTGGGGATAACCCTTAATCAATTAGGGTTAGACTCGGGATGATTCATTTCGCGGCACCGAATGTGGAGGTCGAATTGCTGAGGATCGGGCCATGACAGTTGCTGGCGGAGCCACCCCGTTCGGGTTGCGTGGCCGGGCGCTCAGGGTGCTGAGGCCTTTGCTGGGCCAGCGCCGCGGCGCCGCCGCGGTCGAGTTGGCCTTGGTCATGCCGGTCCTGCTCACCGTGGTGTTCGGCGTCATCCAGTACGGCTTAGTCATCCACACCCGACATGTGATGGTCTATGCGGCGCGCGAGGCAGCACGCTGCTATGTGGTCGACGAATGCGACGCCGGGGCGGCCGAGGCTCTGGCACTGAACCGGCTTTCCGACACGCCCTTCGGCTACACCGTGACGGTTACCGAACCGGAGGAAGGCGATAGCGATGTCACGGTGAGTATCTCGCTGCCCATGGCGGAGGCGGCGATCATCAGTTACCTCAGCGACGCGCTCTTTGCCGGCAACATCGAGGCGTCCGTGACCATGCGCGTGGAGAGCGACAGTTGAGGCGGCTAGCACGAGACGGACGCGGCGCAGTCGCCATCATCGTGGCGCTGGTGTTTCCCGTCATCTTCGGCATCGCCGCCCTGACCGTCGACATCGGCCACGTTCTTTACATGGAAGCCAAGCTGCAGGCGGCCGCGGATGCGGCGGCGCTGGCGGCGGCCAGTTCGCTCGACGACGAGGACGCGGCGGTGGACTTGGCCGAGGAATATGCCGGGCTCAACATGCCGGAAGGGGATTTCGGCACGGTCCTGCAAGCCGCCGACGTGGTCTTCGGCACCTACGACACCGGGACCGGCACCTTCACCGCCGACGACACGCCGACCGATGCCGTGCGCGTCACCCTCAACCTCAGTGAGGCCAACGGCAACGCCGTGACGCTTTTCTTCGCCCAGGTGATCGGCTTCACCTCGCGCGACGTCCAAAGCCAGGCCATCGCCACCCAGTCTGCTGGTGAGGGCCAGTTCTGCTTCCTGGCCACCGAGGAGGAGGAGGAGGACGCCTTCAAGGTCAGCGGCTCGGCGGAACTCAACCTCGGCGACTGCGGCATCGCCGTGGCCTCGACCGACGACAACGCCGCGATGAAGGCCACCGGCAGCGCCGGCATCACCGCCAGCACGATCTGCGTTGCCGGCGGATTCAAGGACAACAGCGATGGCGATATCGATCCCCCCCCCGACGAAGGCTGCACCGACATACCCGACGACCCGCTGGCCGGCCTGACGGCTCCCGAGGTAGAGGATTGTGGCACTTGTAGCGAACCAGACTGCTTTCCCAATACAAAATTCACGGGCAACGGTGCCGAAAACATCACGCTCAGCCCCGGCACCTATTGCGGTGGCATCAAAGTCTCGGGCAGAAACAAAACCATCACTTTCGAGCCCGGCGTCTATGTGCTGGCCGGCGGCAATGGCCTTAAAGTTTCGGGTCGCAGCAACACCTTGGTGAACGAGACCGACACCGGCATCGGCGGGGTGATGTTCTTCAATACAGAAGAAGGCGACGAAGACGACTTCGCCGAGCTCTCCTTCAGCGCTTCAGGCGGCAGAAACAACGTCAACCTCTCGGCCCCGACCAGCGGCACTTATGAGGGTGTGCTGTTCTTCCAGGATCCTGACGCGGATTCGGCCGCTTCCGACTCGAAGTTCGACGTCTCCGGCAACGTCGACATGGAACTCGACGGCGTCGTCTACATGCCCGACCACGAAATTGACTATTCCGGCACCTCGTCGATAGGCGTGCGCTGTACTAAGCTGATCGGCGACACCATCGAGTTTTCCGGCGCCACCGGCAGCGAAATTCCCGAATCTTGCGTCTCCGACGCCGTTTCCATCGGCTCCAGCTCGGGTGTCCGCCTACGCGGCTGAACCAGGACCCCGGCCATTCCCCGACCTTGACATTGGCGGCCGGCCTTGCTGGCCTGGGGCCGGCATGACTTCGGATCCCTTCAGCGCCGCGCTCGGGCACCATCAGGCCGGCCGCCTCGATGCGGCGGCGGCGGCCTATGAGGCCATCATCGCGGCCCTGCCCGGCCACACCGATGCGCTCTACAATTTGGCACTGCTGCGCGCCGCGGCCGGCGACAACGCCGCCGCCGAGGGACTGTTACGGCGCCTGCTGGCGCTGCTGCCCGACGACGGGGCGACGCGCCAGGCCCTGGCCCGCGTGCTCACCGTGGCCGGTGACTATGGCGGCGCCATCGAGCTTTTCGCCGCTCTGGACGTCGGCGACGATGCCGAGCTTCTGCACCAGCTCGGCTCGCTCTGCCGCCTGGCCGGGCGCGGCGCCGAGGCGGTGGGCTACCTGCGGCGCGCGGCGGCGCTCACGGCCGAGGCCGAGGTCGCGGACTCGTTGGCGCTGGCGCTGTTTGACACCGGCGCCCTGGCGGAGGCCGAGGCCGCTGTCGCCCGGGCCCTTGAAAGCGATCCCGGACTGGCCTCGGCGCACAACACCCGGGGCCTGCTGACGGCCCGGGCCGGCCGGCCCGAGGAAGCCCTGGCCAGTTACCGTAGCGCCCTTGAGCTCGACGCCGATTTCCTCGACGCCAGCGCCAACCTGGGCGAGGCGCTGCGCCGGGCCGGCCGGCGCCAGGAGGCGCTGGCGCTGCTCGAGCCGGCCGCGGCGCGCCAGGCGCACGCCGGCCTGCTCACCGTGCTGGGCACCGTGCAGCACGAGCTGCGCCACAACGGGGCCGCCATCGCCAGCCTCGAGGCGGCGCTCGAGCGCCAACCCGGCAACTTGGCGGCCCGGGCCAACCTGGCTGCCACGCTGCAAGACGAAGGGCGTCCCGAGGAGGCCGAGCAGCATTTCCTGCGGGCGCTGGAGGATCATCCCGAGGAGGCCGAACTGCACCTCAATTACGGCAAGCTGCTGCAGGCCCAGGGCCGCCACGGCGCCGCCGTCGCCGCCTTCGACCGGGCGCTCGGGCGCCGGCCCGAGCACACCGGCGTGCACGGTCATCTCGTGCATTCGCTGTTGCAGACGGCCAACTGGTCGAACCTGGCCGGCGCCATGGCCCGGGTGCGGGAGATCTGCGAGCTGGCTCTGGCCGGGCCCGGGCCGGTACCCACCTCACCCTTCGCCCTGGTCACCCTGGGGGCGCCGCTGGAGCTGATCGGGCGGGCCACACGCCGCCAGGTGGCGGCGCTGGAGGTCGACGGACCGGCCTTTGTCCCGCACCAGCCGGGCGCCAAGCTCCATCTCGGTTATCTCTCGCCCGACTTCAAGGTGCATAGCGTGGCGACCGCCTTCGAGGCCATCCTGGCGGCCCATGACCGCCAACGTTTCAGGATCTCGGGCTACTCCCTGATGGCCGGCGGCGACGAGATGACGGCCCGCCTGGCGGCCGGCTTCGACGACTTCGTGCCGCTGGACGGGCTCTCGCAACAGGGCGCGGCCCAGCGCATCAAGGCCGACGGGGTCGACGTGCTGATCGATCTGGCCGGCCTGACCCAGGGCGCGCGGCCGGAAATCCTGGCCCTGAGACCGGCGCCTGTGCAGGTCCACATGCTGGGCTACATGCACACGCTGGGCGGCCTGGTGGACTATCTCGTGGCTGATCCCATCGCCGTCCCGGAGGATGAGCGGCGCCATTACGCCGAACACATCATCCGGCTGCCGCACACCTGGATGCCGGCGGCCCGGCGGGCCAGCACCCCGGCTTCCGGCCGAGCCGGGGCCGGACGGGCGGCTGCCGGCCTGCCCGAGGGCGCCTTCGTGTTCGCCAACCTGGGCGCGCTTTACAAGATCGAGCCAGAGATCTTCGATCTTTGGATGCGGCTTTTGCGGCGGGTGCCCGGGAGCGTGTTGTGGCTGCTGGCCGAGCCGCGCCAGGCCGTCGCCAACCTCCGCCGCGAGACCGCCGGGCGCGGCGTCGACCCCCGGCGCCTGGTGTTCGCCGAGCTGATCGACGAGCCGGCCCACCTGGGCCGACTTGCCCTCGCCGACTTGGGGCTCGATACCTGGTACCACCCCGGCGGCGTCAGCACGGCCGACGCGCTGTGGGCCGGGCTGCCGGTGGTGCTGGCCGGGCCGCCGGCCATCGAGCACCCGACCCGGGTCAGCCTGGTGGCGGCGGCTGGGCTGCCCGAACTGGTTGCGGGATCGTTTGATGACTATTTCGCCAAGGCCCTGGCCTGGGCCCAAGACGGGCCGGGCCTGGCCGCCCTCAAGGCCCGTCTGGCGGCCAACCGGGCCAGCGCGCCGCTGTTTGACGCCGCCGGGTTTTGCCGCCACCTGGAACAGGGCCTGACGGCGGCCTTTGACGCCTGGCGGGCGGGCCGGCCGCCGGCCGACATCGATGTGGATGCTTGAACCGGGCGCCGCCGCCGTGGCATGCTAATCGGGTGGGTGCCTGCGGAGGATTTGAACCACATGAGCGAGGTCGTCAGTTTCGAAGACTTCCGGCCCGTCCGGCCGGTAACGAGGGGCCGGACGGGAGAGACAGCACTCGTTCATTTCGACAAGCACGAGCTTGATCTCATCCTGGGCGTCTACAGCCGCCACGTGATGGCCGGCGAATGGCGCGACTACGCCCTCGAGTTCACACCCGATGGTGCCATCTTTGCCATCTTCCGCCGCTCCAGCGAGGGCGCCATCTTGCGCATCGTCAAGAAGGCCAAGGCCCGCCAGCCCGGCGGCTACGCCGTGGTCTCGGCCCGCCAGGGCGTGCTCAGCCGCGGCGGCGACCTGGGCTCCGTGCTGGCGGTGCTGCGCCGGACCAAACAGCCGATCCGGCTTTTGTAGTTGAGACCCTCACGGGGCGGGCGCCTCCGCGGCTTTTTGTAAACCCTCACCGGGCGGGCGCATCCGCGCCCTTGGCCTCCGCCCCCATGCGGGGGGCGGCTTAGCGGCGCTAGCAAAGCGTGGTTTTTGCTGCTTGGTCTTTGTATTGCAACGGGAGCGACCGCGACCCGCCGCTACTGCGGCGCGCCCGCGGAGGCTGCGGAGCGAAGCGGAGCCGCCGTGAGCGACAAAACGCCAACGGGAGCAACGCGACCCGCCGCCGTGAGCGAGTTTTTGTCGCCCCTCACCGGGCGGGCGCATCCGCGCCCTTGGCCTCCGCCCCCGTTCCGGGGGCGGCTTAGCGACGCCGTCACAGTGTGTTTTTTTGCTGCTTGGTCTTGGTGCAACGGGAGCGACCGCGACCCGCCGCTACTGCGGCGCC
>JASLXG010000017.1 GCA_030740435.1 Alphaproteobacteria bacterium
GGAAGATGGGGGGAAACCTTTTCCCAGACCTCATCCCTGATGACGAAACGTCCCGTGTTCATCAAAACCTCCTTGCAAAAGGAAGTTTGAATCACTTTTTGACGCTCTTGGGAATCCCTTAAATGTCAACAGGCCCTAGCCCCGCCCCCTTTTCGGGCGGGGCTTTGTTTATTGCGTTTGCCCGACTGCCCAGCGGGTAGTAGCATTGCTGCGTTCAACAAGGTGGATGCTCAACAAAAATCCACGAATTCGGAGGATTGATCATGAGTGACCAAAGTTCAGGTGGCGTCGAGCAAAGCGGCAAGTCCGGCGGCGATGCATCGGCCGGTGCCGGTGCGGGATCGTACTCAGGTGCCAGCGCGGGTACCAGTCAGTGGGGCGCCAGTGGCGCCGAAGCCGACACCCATGCCCATTCCGGGGCCGGGGCCGGGGCCGGGGCCGGGGCGGCCGGTGGCGACGTAACCGATCAGACCCGAATCGGCTCGATAAACGTCAGCTCGTAAGCCCTAGCACAATAGCGCCGGCGATGGATGCCGCCCGGTGGGCGGGGTTCATCCCGGGCGATTTTTTTGACCGGCCTTGAAACCGCGCATCGCCATCTTTTCGGGTGAGAACTCGGCCCAGGCGGCCGACGTCGCCGCCGCCGTCAAGGCCCAAGGCGGCACGCCGCTGGTTTTCGACATCGGCCTCGGCGGCGCTACCGCGGTCAGCCTGCGGCCCGGCGGCGGCTCCTGGCAGGGCTGCGATTTCGCCGACATCGCGGCCATCCACATCCGTTGCACGGCACCCAACACGATGCCCTCGCTGCCGCCGCTGCTGAATGCCGCAAGCTTCGCCGAACAGCGCCTCGCCTTCCTGCGTGAGCAGTCCTACCAGGCCACCACCTACGCCTTCTTCGAGCACCTGGCCGGAGCGGGCAAACTGGTGGTCAACCGGCTGACGCGGGGTTTCACCGACCACAATGCCAAGGCCCAGCTTTTTCAGAAGCTGCGGCGCTGGCGCATCGGCGTGCCCGAAACCATCAGCACCAACCATCCCGGCACCGCCGCCGCCTTCGTCGAGCGTCACGGCGAGGTGGTGGCCAAACCGGCCATCGGCGTCGGCTCGACGCGGCTGGTGGACGTGGGCGACCGCGCCCGACTGGCCGAGGTGGCACTGTGTCCGGTGCTGCTGCAACGTTTCGTGGCCGGCCAGACGCTGCGCTTGCACGTGGTCGGCGACAAGGTCGTGCTGCCGCTGGAGATCGACACCCAGGGCCACGTCGATTCGCGCACCGCACCGACCGCTTTCCGTTATACCGCCATGGCGCCTAGCCATCGTGCCCAAGTGGTGCGGGCAACCCGGCTGCTGGGCCTTCACTATGCCGCCTGGGACGGCATCGTCGGCGCCGAGGATGGCCGGCTCTACCTCTTGGATTGCAACCCCGGGCCGTCGCTGATGTGGATCGGCCCCGATTTCCGCGAAATCGTCTGCCGCGGGCTGGCCAGCTACCTGGTCGCCTGGGCCCAAAGCGGCTCGTTGCGCCAGGCCCGGGCGGCGGTGCAGGCCTGGTCGCCATGAGGGCCTGCGGATACGCACCCCGTGGTGCGAAACAAGCTGCGGCTGTGCTAAGTTCTGGCCAACCCGGCTGGCGTCCGGCCTAGAGGGAGGCAAGGGTTGTCGGATCAATCGAACAAAGGCGGCGTGAAGGTCGAGCAACGCCTGGCCCAGGACACGCGCCATGCCGTGCGCGCCGCCAAGATTCTCTATTCGCCACCCGGCGTGGTGCTGCGCGGCCCCATCTACATGGTCTTTCTGGTGGTCTTCGGCGCCCTGGTCTATTCGGTGTTCGCCAAGAAGGACATCCTGGTGGTGGCGCCCTTGAAGCTGGAGCGCAAGATTCACACCGTCGAGGCTCTGGGCGGCGGCCTGATCACCGAGATTCTGGCCACCGAGGACACCATCGTGCAGGTCGGCGACCCATTGCTGGTGGTGCAGGAGAAGTTCCGCGCCGCCATGAGCCCCGAACAGGAGGCCCTGCAGGCCCGCGTCGAGGAGATGGAGAAGCAGCGCCGCGATGTCGAGCGCGACTACGAGTTCCAGATCTCGCAACGCCGGCGTGACTACCTCGATGCCTCGGGCCAGAAGGAGATCCGCTCCTCGGGCCTCACGTCACGCATGCTGCAAACCCAGCAACAGATCGCCACCGTCGAGCGCGGCAAGCGCCAAATCGAGGAGCAGAGCCGCATCCGGGCTTCCGATTTCCGCTCCCGCATCCAGCAAATCGAACAGCAGATCGACACCGCCAAGCGCAGCCAGCGCCAGGTCACGCTGCAAAGCCGCACCCGGGCCTCGGCCCTCAAGGGGCGCATCCTGCAGACCGAGCAGCAGATCGCCACGGCGCGGCGCAACCAGCGCCGCATCGTCGAGCAGAGCCGCACCCGGGCCTCGGCCCTCGAAGGCCGCATCCTGCAGACCGAACAGCAGATCGCCACGGTTCGGCGCAGCACCGCCCGCTTTGACGAGGAGGTCGAGGACGCGCGCCGCAATTATGAGGAAAAGAAGGAGCTTTTCGAGCAGCGCGACATCACCCGGCCCGAGCTCGAGGCGGCCGACGACCGGGTCAAGAATCTGGAAAAGTCGGTGGCCGACTCCCAGTCCCAGGAGATTCAGCTCGAACTGACCAAATCACAGCTCCAGGAGGAATTTGACCAGGTTGCCATCGGGCGCGACAAATCGATCGCCGATTCGCGTTCCCAGGCCGTGCAGCTCGAGCTGACCAAATCACAGCACCAGGAGGAGTACGACCAAGTCGATATCGAGCGCCAAAAGGCCATCGCCGATGCCCGGGCCCAGATCGTGCAGCTCGGCCTCAACCTGGGCCAACTCAAGGAGGAATACCAGCTTGTCGACGCCGAGCGCGACAAGGCCATCGCCGATGCCGCCGCCCAGGTGGCGCAGTTCAATCTCAGCCTCGAACAGAGCCGGCGCGAGTTCAAGCAGCTCTCCGACCAGCAGTTGCTGACCATCATCCAGGAGGATATTCGCAAGCTCGAAGGCAACAAGGAACGCGACGTGCGCGAGTTGGATGACTATATCCGCGGCCTCAAGGCCCGCATCGCCGAGGCCGACACGCTGGTGCCGGGCGTGCGCTACGGCGACCGCATGGTCAACTACAAGAGCATTCTCGACGGCATCGTCACCCGCATCCACGTCAGCAAAGGGAACGTCATCGGGGCCGGCAACGATCTCGTCACCATGGTCTCCTCCATGGCGCCGCTGGAAGCCGTGGCCTACGTCCAGAACCAGGATATCGGTCAGCTGCGCCGGGGCCAGCCGGTCAAGATCAAGTACTTCGCCTACCCCTTCCAGGAATGGGGCATCCAGCTTGGTACGATTTCCGAAATTTCGACCAAGCCCAGCGGCGAGGCGGGCCGCGAAAGCATGTACACCATTCGCGTCGCGCTGGACACCGAGATCATCACGAAAAAAAGAACCCGCCCGCGCAAGCTCGAGATGGGTCTGGAAGGCGTGGCCGAAGTCAAGACCGGTGAGAAACGGCTGATCTCCATCGTCTTCTCGCCCTTTGCCCGATTCTTCGAAGAACCTGGCGGTGACGGCGACGGTGGCGACGGTGGCGACGGTGACGACGGCGGCGGCGAGGCCTGAGAATGGTCGACATCAACCGGCGGGCAATCCACGAAATCCTCAACACCCACGTCATGTTCGCCATGCTCGACGATGTCGACAAGGCGGTGGTGGCATCGATCTTCGAGGCCCGCGCCTTCGCTCGCGACCAGGTCGTGGCCGAGCAGGGCACGGCCATCGAGGGCCTCTATATCGTCCATTCCGGCCGGGTGCGGCTGAAGGAGGACGCCGAGGGCAAGATCGAGAGCCTGGGCCTCTCCGGCACGGGCTCGTCGTTTGGCGAGATGTCGCTTTTGGAGGACGCCGATTGGGACTACCAGATCGTCGCCGCCGACGACCGCGTGGTGATGTTCTTTGCCCCGGCCGACAGCATTCGCGAACTGGTCGAGGACCAGCCCTCGATCAAGGAGCACTTCCGGGCCACGGTGGGGCTGGTCGAGCTGGCCGGCCTGGTGCGGGGCCTTTTGGGCGATGCCGAATACGAGCAGAAGGACTTCCTCGACATCCTCAAGAAGGTCGGCGTCAAGGTGGTGCGCCAGGGCGAGACGGTGTTCGAACAAGGCATCGCCGACCCGCGGCTCTATTTCATCGAGCGCGGCCAGGTCGACATCTCCTGGCAGCCGGTCGAGGGCGACCCCATCATCCTCGACCGCGAGAGCCGGGGAAGCCTGATCGGCGTGCCCGGCGCCCTGGCCGATATCGAACCCGACGGCATGCAAGCCAATTCAGCAGTGGCTTTGCGTGACGTCACGGTGCTGGTGATCCAGCAGACCGAGGTCAGCCGTATCCTCGAGATCAACGTGGCACTTCACGAGCGCTTGCGCCTGCGGGCGGTCGAGCTCAGGGAGGCCGAGAGCCTGGAGCAACGCAGCCGCGAGCGGGCCGAGGGCGTCGATCTCAGGATCAAGCTGGCCGAAGGTCTGACCGAGGAAGAGTTCAGCCGCTTCGAGGAGGAGAAGGAGATCTCCGCCTTCCAGGTGGTGCGCCAGAACGAGGAAGCGGATTGCGCCGCCGCCTGCCTGACCATGGTGCTCAAACACGCCGAAAAGAATTTCCAGCTCGGTGCCATCCGCGAGCTGACCAGCCTGCACAACGAATATCCCTCGCCCATGGAGATCATCTCAGGCGCCGAGTTGCTGGGCATACGGGCCAAGGCCACGGCGCTGAGCTGGCTCGATCTCAAGCGCGCCAAGCTGCCCGGCATCGCCGCCTGGGAAGGCTTTCACTACGTCGTGGTCTACAAGGTCACCGAGACCGCGGTGCACATCGCCGATCCCGCCGAAGGCATCCGCAAGGTACGCAAGGCCGACTTCCTCAAGTCATGGTCCAAGGCCGAGCTCTTGGATCCCGACATCGCCGATGCCCAAAGCGGCGTCTTCATCCTGCTCGAGCCGACGGTGCAGATGGAGCACCTGGAGCCGCCCAAGAAGCCTTATCTCCATTTCATCCGCTACATCACGCCGCACAAGAAGTATCTCGGCGAGGCATTACTGGCGGCGCTGTTGATCAACATCCTCAGTCTGGCCTCGCCGCTTTTTATCCAGACCATCATCGATACCGTGATCGTGCACCAGGACGTGGCGCTGCTGAACATGATGCTGGCCGGCATGGTGATGGCCACCGGCTTCATGACGCTGACCACTTTCGCCCAGTCGCTGCTGCTCAATTTCACCACGGCGCGGATCGATATGCGGCTGGTGTCGGAGTTCTATCGGCACGTTCTCAGCCTGCCCATGAGCTTCTTTCACACCCATAACAAGGGTGAGATTCTGACGCGCTTTGGCGAGAACCAGAAGATCCGCGCCATCATCGCCGGCCAGACCATCACCACCATTCTCAACATGATGATGGTGGTCATCTACTTCTTCATGATGTTCGCCTACAACACCAAACTGGCGATCATCGTGGCGGCTTTCCTGCCCGTCTACATCGGCATCGTCACCTACTTCACGCCGCGCATCAAGGCGCTGAACCAGGAGATCTTCGTCGCCAACTCGCAGGCCCAGAGCTTTCTCATCGAATCGCTCAACGGCATCGAGCCGCTGAAGGCCACGGCCAACGAGTACATGGCGCGGTCGCGCTGGGAAGACGCCTTCTCGGGCAACGTCACGCGCACCTACCGCTTGTCCAAGCTGGCGCTGCAGTCCTCCAGCCTGTTCCGCATGTCGACGCTGTTCGCCACCGTGGCGGTGCTCTGGGTGGGCGCCCAGGACGTCATCCTGGGGGTCATGACGGTGGGCGAGCTGATGGGCTTCAACGTTCTCATGGGCCTGGTCACGGCGCCGGTTTTGCAGCTCGTCGGACTCTGGAGTGCGCTGCAGGAAGTCCGCATTGCCGTCGACCGGGTGGCCGACGTGCTGGACGTCAATCCCGAACAACCGTTGATTACCGACGCCGAGAACATGCCGGCGACGCTCGACCAGTGCGAGGGCCGGATCACTTTCCAGGACGTCAACTTCAGCTACGTCGGCGGCGACCAGACCCACAACGTCATGCGCGACTTCAGCCTGGAAATCGAAGCCGGCATGAACGTCGCCTTCGTCGGGCCCTCGGGCTGCGGCAAGAGCACCATCGCCAAGATGATCCTGGGCTTCAACGTTCCCAAGTCGGGCGAGTGCCGCATCGACGGCAAGGATATCACCCAGATCGATTTCTCTTCGCTGCGCCGCTCCATCGGCGTGGTGCTGCAACAAAGCTTCGCCTTCGCCGGTTCGGTGGCCGAGAACATAGCACTGGGCGATCCTTCGCCCAACATGCAGGCGGTCAAGGAGGCGGCCCAGATGGCCGGCGCCCACGAATTCATCATCAACTACCCGCTGGGCTACCAGACCCTGATCGGCGAGAAGGGCATGGGGCTCTCGGGCGGCCAGGCGCAACGCATCTGCATCGCCCGGGCGCTCTACCGCAAGCCCAAGATCATGATCTTCGACGAAGCCACCTCGGCGCTCGACAACGAATCCGAACGCCGCATCACCGAGCAGATCAAGAAGGTGGTGCGCGGCCGCACCACCATCAGCATAGCGCACCGGCTCTCCACCATCATGCACTGCGACATGATCTGCTTCATCGATGACGGCCAGGTGCAGGAGCATGGCACCCACCCCGAGCTCATTGATCCCGAATACCTGCGCGCCAACGGCTACAAAGGCCTTTACTACCGGCTGGCCATGACACAGTTTGATCTGCCGCCGCTGGACGACGACATCAGCGGCGAGAAAGCGCCCGCGGAGACGGCCGAGGCGGCCGAAGAGGAGGCCGCTGAGACACCAGAAGAGGCGGCAGAAGAGGCTGGCGACGAGGATCAAGTCGACGACAACAAGGTGCCAGGGAAGAGCACTGAGACGGCCGCAAAGAAGACCGAATAGGCGGGAGCGCAGACCGGCATGACCATCATCGATACCGGCTCCGGACATCAGCTCGATGTAGCCGGCCTGACCGACCTCGGGCGCAAGCGCAGCCTCAACGAAGACACCTTCCGCATTCATGAAGGCAGCGGCCTTTTGATCGTCGCCGACGGCATGGGCGGGCACCAAAAGGGCGAGGTCGCCAGCGCCGCCGCGGTGCGCATCATTTCCCACCACGTCGGGCGCAACGTGGCCCAGGTCAGGGCCGCCGCCAACAGCGATACGGCGACCGACATCACCGAGATCGAACCTGCGGGGGCCGACGTCAAACTCGTCGACGAGGCGTTGGTCAAGGCCAACGACGCCATCAACGCGCTCAACCAGGACCGCGGCTTTCCCGCCGGCACCGGTATGGGAACGACGGTGGTGGGGATGCTGCCCACGGTCGAGCCCGGCCGCATGGTGCTCTTCAACGTCGGCGACAGCCGCGTCTATCGCTTTCGCGATGCCGAGCTCCGCCAATTGACGCGGGACCACACGCTCTATCAGGAATGGCTCGACGGGGGTGGCCAGGGGGACAACCCTCCGCGCAACGTCATCACCCGGGCGATTGGGCCGAAAGCCAAGGTCGAGAACGATGTCGGGTTGCAGCTGCTGGTGCCCGGCGATCTCGTGCTGGTCTGCAGCGATGGCCTTACCGGCATGGTGGCGGATCCGGAGATCAGCGAAACCCTGGTCCGTCTGGACCAGGCCACGCCCGACGATATCTGCCGGGCGCTGGTGGACTTTGCCAACGAGCGCGGCGGCAAGGACAATGTTACGGTCATCGTGGGCCGCTATTCGTGAGCTCGGAGAACGGCATTGGCCTCTGACGAAGACCATACCCAGTTCCTGGATCTTGCCGCCGGCTCGTCGCTGCGGCGCGCACCGCAACCGGCACCGGCGGCGCGCTTGGTGGTGATGGAGGGATCGGAGTTCGAGGACGAGGACGAGTTGCAGGAGATCGTACTCGAGCCCGGCCAGGACTATGTGGTCGGCCGCGGCGAAACCTGCACGGTGCCGATCAACAGCCGCAAGCTGTCGCGCCAGCACCTGCGGTTCTATCCCGGCGACGGCCAGTGGGGCGTCGAGGATCTCAACAGCACCAACGGCATCTACGTCAACGGCCAGCGGGTCAATGACAGCTGGCTCGCGCCGGGTGACGAGGTTTATCTCGGCGGCATCCAGCTGCGCTACGTGCTCGACAGCGGCGCCGGCGGCGAGGCCAGCGGCAGTTGGCGCCAGGCGGCGCCCGACGAAGAGGACGACACCGAGCGCACCATGTACTTCGGGGCCAGCATCGGCGAGGCCCAGGTCGCGTCCAGCGCCATCCTCGAAGCCCGCGACACGGTCGAGGAAGACGTCGAGGAGGATTTCACCGAACAAGTGGTGCCGACGGTCCAACGCGAGGCCTTGCCGGCGCCGGAGCGCTGGTCGAAGCTTTTCATTCGGGCCATCAGGGTAATGGCCTTTCTGGCGATCTTGCTCGGCTTGGCCGCCAGCGCCATCGCCTATTATCCGGTCTATGCCAGGAACAGCGCCATCGAGGCCACCGTCAAGCGTCTCGAGGGACCGCTCCATAGCCTGGCCGACATTGCCTACCGCAGTGCCGGCAGCCTGAGCGCCGAGGTCAGCGAGCGGCAGTTGGCGCGGTTGGCCAAGCTGGGCCGCCTGGCGTCGCCGATGTTGTCGCGCTATTCCGACGACGTGCGTCTCATCGACCTCGAAGCGCGGCTGCGTTTCATGGTTTTCGAGCGTGGCTTCAGCCCGGCTCTGGCCAGCGGCGATCTCGAGGCTGCCGCCAGCCGCCTGGAGCAGGCCGAGCAAGCGCAGGCGGCCCGGCGGGCCGGCGCCACGAGCAAGGCGGCAAAAGAGGCCCAGGGCCTGCGCCAGGTCGACGACCTGTTGACGCTGGCCGGCCTGGTGCTCGAGTTGCGCCACTTTTCGCTGCGCTTCCCTAAGCCCGACGCGGCATCGCCCCCGCCGGCCGCGCTGATGGCCGAGATGTCGAAGCGGACCGAGACCTTCGCCCGTTTGCGCCGCAGCAACGACAGCCCCCTGCAGATCTGGTATCGGCTGTTTCTCAAAAGCCTCGAAAAGGCCGAAAGCGTTGACGTCGAGAAGCTGAACCGCTGGAAGGGAGTCCTGCGAGACCAGTGACGCCGAGACGCCGCGCCTGCCGCTGTTCACTGCAGCGCATCTTCTGCCCGGACGGCGAGAAATGCGGGTTAACAGTCGTGGCGTATCGAAATTCCTCTTCCCTTGCCGCCAGCCTGCGGGCCGCCGTGAGCGTTCTTGCGGTCTGGGGATGGCTTGGCTCGGCGCCGCTCACGGCGGCCGAGGTGCTGGGCTCGGGGGGGATGGCGGCGGCGGCTTCGGTGGTGCCCGCCGCGGTCTCCCTGGAGGCGGCCATCGGGGCTGCTCTCGAGGGTTCTGTCAGCGGCGCCCGAACGGCCTTGAAGGACCTGCGGCTGCGCAAGCTGACGCTCGGCGAGGCCGACGAGAACAGCGCCGCCCGCAGCCTCGCGGTGGCCCTGGCAGTGGCTGGCAGCGGCGAACGCCGGGCCACCCTGGAAGGCAGCAGATCGGCCTTCGATCCGACTTCGTCCCTTTCCTTTGGCTACACCGAGAGCAACGGCCACTCGCGCAATCAGTTCATCATCCGCGAACGTGTCGTCGAGTCCGAGGGGGCCAAGACCGAGGGCTCGGTGGTGGGTTGTATCTTCGTCGACGGTGAAATTGCCAACACCGACTTCGATACCTGCGTCGACCGTCTCGAACTGGCCGGCGAGGAGGAGGCCGCCAGCTCGGACAGCCGCCTGCGCAGCTGGTTCGGCAGTGTCTCCTTGGCTAAGGGCTTCGCTTGGGGCGGCAGCCTCAGCGCCACCTTCGGCTCGACCTACAAGATCAAGACGAGCTACGATGTCGAAGGTCTGCAAAGCATCCTCTCGGTCCAGGACCCTTTCGGCTTCTCGAGCCGGGCGCCCTGGACCAGCAGTCTGTCCTTCAGCTTTTCTTCGCCACTGCCTCTGACCAAGGGGTTCGGCGCCCAGGGCAACAGCGCCGGCGTCGGCCTGGCGGTGGCCGAGGCGACGCTCAGGCGCAGCCGCTGGGAACGCCACCTGGCCCGCCTTACGGCCCAGCAAACGACGCGGCTGGGCTACTGGGACCTGGTGGGCGCCGTCGAGCGGCTGAAACTGACACGCAACCTGGCGGCCGCCGTCTGGGATCTCGAAGGGCGCATGCGGCGGCGTTATTCGCGGGGCTATCTGACGGGCTATGAATTCAAGCAGATCGTGGCCGAAGGGAAGGCCCTGGCGTTACAGGAAGAAAGCGCCTGGAGCGGCTTCGTGGCGGCATCGCACGCGCTGGCGGCCAGTCTCGACTGGCTCAAGCAGGAGCCCGCGCCGCTGCTTTTGCCGATCGACTATCAGGCCGAACTGCGCGCCGCCGCCGGGCTGCCCACCGAGGACGCCGTGGCGCGGGCGCTGAGGCGCTTTCCCGAGCTCAAGATCAGCTCCGAGGATAGCGGCACGGCCCGGCTTCAGGAACGCTTCAGGCGCTACCAGACCCGGCCCGACCTGAGCTTCAGCCTGAGCTACAATCTGGCCCAGACCGATTCCGCCTTCGGCTACGACACCTGGCGCGCTTCGGCGGTGCACATCTTCGGGCCCGATTCCGACGAGATCTTCGTCGGCCTGACCTACACCGTGCCGCTGTGGAACGGCGCCGTGAAGGCGGCGCACAGGCGCGCGCTGGCGGCCCGCAAGGGGGCCGAAGCAGTCGAGCGCCAGGCCGTTTCGGACGTCGTGCGCCAAGTCAATGCCGCCACCAGCCAGTTGCGCCAGGCCGAGTTCAGAATCAAGGACGCCGCCAGCCGGCTAGAGCTGGCCGAGCGGGCGCTGAACCACGCCGTGCGCATGTTGGAGCTCGAGCGCATCTCCAGTTTCGAACTCATCAACCGCTACCGCGCCGTGCTGGCGGCGCGCCGCGAGGACGTCGCCGCCCGGGTGGCGTTGCGCCAGGTCGAGGCCCGCCTGGTGAGACTGATGGGCGGTATCGAGGAGGATTGGTCATGAGCCACAAAGCTTCCCTCGTCACCCTCTTGGCCGGACTGCTCTTGCCCGCCGCGCTGGCCGCCGCCGAACCCCCTGGCGGCAACCAGGTGAAGGCCATCCTGGCGCCCGAGGGCTCGCTGGTCGACAGCCCTCGCCTGGCCGCCGAACGCCGGCTCAACGGGCTGGTCGTGGCCGCCCGCCAGGGCGACGGCAGGGCCATCCTGGGGGGCTACCAACTGGTCGAATTGAGCCGCCGCCAGGCGGCGCTCAAGGCGCTGGCGCGCAACCTCGGCCTGCTCAAGGGCCGCATCGCCTCGGAGATCGCGGCTGCCGTGCTGGAGGAGGCGCGGGCGGTATTTGATCCCGTGCTCACCGCCAGCGCCAACTATTCCTCTTCGCTCACCTATCAGCGCCTGACCTTTGCCTCGAAGCACAAGCGGGTCACGGAAATCGTGGCAGCCGGCGACAACGATTCCGGCGGCAATGTCTGCTTTGCGCCGGGCGACAACGCCGACGCCAACGATACCAACTGCTACCGCGTGGTCTTCGACGAGGACAGCACCGTGGCCTTCATCCAGTACGACCAGTTTCGTGCCGAGGGCTTTGAGAACACCAAGGTCACGGCCAGCGAGGCCAGCACCACGGGCAAGACCAAGACCTACACCCTGGCCACCAGCATCGCCCAGCAGCTGCCCTGGGGACCGTCGCTGATGCTGGCCTATGACGCTGTCTACAAGAATACCAAGTTCATCAACAACCCCGGTGCCAGCGGCCTCGAAACCTTCGGCTCCTACGACCGGCCCTGGACCTCGAATCTCTCGCTCAGCCTGTCGCTGCCGCTGCCCTTTACGCGCAACTTCGGCTCCTTCAACGGCACCGACATGGCGCTGCGATTGAGTGAAATCGATCGCCAAGTGGCTACCTGGCAAGTGCAGATCCTGGTCAACGACACGCTGCGCGACGTCGAGCTGGCGTTTTGGACCCTGGTCGGCCGGGCCAAGGCGCTGGAGACGGCGCGGCGCGATCTGGAAAACACAGAGAGGCTGGTATCGCGCACCGAACGGCTTTTTGCCCTCAAGCGCCTGACGCGCTACGACCACGCCCAGGTGGCCAGCCAGCGGCCGCGGGCGGCGGCGGACTGGCAACAGGCGCTCGGCGCCTACGTGGCGGCGGCCAATAGCTTGGCCCAGTTATTAGGCAGCGAAGGCCGGGTGCTCTATCTTCCGGTAGCCTACAGCGACACCCTGGAACGCCTGTCGGTGCCGGCCCAGAACCTCGACGCCTTGCGCCAGAACCATCCTCAGTTGCTGCAAAGCGCGCTCAATTTGCGTCGCGCCGAGTTGCAGATCGATGCCGCCACGGTGGCGCTGCGGCCTGATCTGGCGCTGAGCTATGACACCACGGTAGGGCAAAGCAATTCGCTCTTCGGCTACCGCTATTGGATCTCTTCGGTCCTCGACATCGAGCAGCCCGATACCACCACACAGACGGCCAGCCTGGTCTACAGCCATGCCTTCGGGCGGCGCTCCGACCGGGCCGGCCATGCCAGCGCGCGCTACCGTCTGGAGCGCCTGCGGGCACAACGCGAGATCACCGACAACGGTCTCCTGCAGCAGATCCGCGACGCCCTCACCGCGGTCGAGAGTGCCCGCCACTCCATCGCGCTGGCGCGCCAGAGGCAGGAGCTGGCAGGCCAGATCTACAACGCCGCCAGGCGCCTGCAGGAACGCCGCCAAGTCACGGAATACGAAATCACCCAGCAGCTCAACGGTCTGCTGGCCGCCGATACCGCCCTGATCCAGGCCCAGATCGCCGGCAAGCAGGGCGAAACCCGGCTGCTGGCGTCGCTTGGAATACTGGCCCGAGTCTACGGCCAGCGCACGGCCCTGACGAATTTCGATCGCGGGCGCCTGAAGCGGCTGGAATCGGTGGGCATATTGCGGCTGTTTGGAGAAGGCCGATGAAAGCAAATTGGCGCCACTTGGTGGCTACCGCGACGCTGCCGCCG
>JASLXG010000018.1 GCA_030740435.1 Alphaproteobacteria bacterium
AGCGGACCAAACCGCACTGCAACATCGGCACCATCGGCCACGTCGATCACGGCAAGACGACGCTGACGGCGGCGATCACCAAGATTCTGGCGGAATCGGGTGGGGCCGAATTCACGCCCTTTGACCAGATCGACAAGGCGCCGGAGGAAAAGGCGCGCGGCATCACCATCGCCACGGCGCACGTCGAATACGAGACCGAAAACCGCCACTACGCCCACGTCGACTGCCCGGGCCACGCCGATTACGTCAAGAACATGATCACCGGTGCGGCCCAGATGGACGGCGCCGTGCTGGTGGTTTCGGCGGCTGATGGTCCGATGCCGCAGACCCGCGAGCACATCCTGCTGGCCCGCCAGGTGGGTGTGCCGGCGATCGTGGTCTACATGAACAAGGTCGACCAGGTCGACGATCCGGAGATCCTGGAACTGGTCGAGCTCGAGGTGCGCGAGCTGTTGTCGAGCTACCAGTTCCCCGGCGACGACATCCCGGTGATCCAGGGCTCGGCCCTGGCGGCGCTGGAGGACGGCGACGAGGCCACGGGCAAGCAGTCGGTGCTGGAACTGATGGCGGCGGTGGATAACTACGTGCCGCAGCCCGATCGGCCCAAGGACAAGCCCTTCCTGATGCCCATCGAGGACGTCTTTTCGATCTCGGGCCGGGGCACGGTGGTGACGGGCCGCATCGAGCGCGGCGTGGTCAACGTCGGCGAGGAGGTCGAGATCGTCGGTATCAAGGAGACCTCGAAGACGACCTGCACCGGCGTCGAGATGTTCCGCAAGCTCCTCGACCAGGGCGAAGCCGGCGACAACGTCGGCTGCCTGTTGCGCGGCATCGACCGCGACGCGGTCGAGCGCGGCCAGGTTCTGGCCAAGCCCGGCTCGATCACGCCGCACACCAAGTTCTCGGCCGAGGCCTACATTCTTACCAAGGACGAGGGCGGCCGGCACACGCCGTTCTTCACCAACTACCGGCCGCAGTTCTACTTCCGCACGACCGACGTGACGGGCCAGGTGGCGCTGCCGGAAGGCACCGAGATGGTGATGCCGGGCGACAACGTGTCGATGGAGGTCGAGTTGATCTCGCCCATCGCCATGGACGAGGGCCTGCGTTTCGCCATCCGCGAGGGCGGCCGCACCGTGGGTGCCGGCGTCGTCGCCAGCATTATCGAATAGGGGGTCGAAGGGGAAGCGCATACGCGCCGGTCCGACGGAGTAGACCATGGTCAACCAGAACATCCGCATACGCCTCAAGGCGTTCGATCATCGTGTGCTCGATCAGTCGGCCAGCGAGATCCTGAGCACCGCCAAGCGCACCGGCGCCCAGGTTCGCGGCCCCATTCCGCTGCCCACCAGGATCGAGAAGTACACCGTGTTGCGCTCGCCCCACATCGACAAGAAATCGCGCGAACAGTTCGAGATTCGCACCCATCGGCGGCTCTTGGACATCGTCGACCCGACTCCCGAGACTGTCGACGCGCTGATGAAGCTCGACCTGGCGGCCGGCGTCGACGTCGAGATAAAGGTCTAGGGGGAGCCCCATGCGAAGCGGACTGATCGCCCAGAAAGTCGGCATGTCGCGGCTGTTTACGCCCGCGGGCGGCCACGTGCCGGTGACCGTGCTGCGCCTCGAGGAATGTCAGGTGGTGGCCCAGCGGACCTATGATGTGCATGGCTACGATGCCGTGCAGCTCGGCGTCGGCAAGGCCCGGGTCAAGAACGTCTCGAAGGCCATGCGCGGCCATTTCGCCAAGGCCCAGGTCGAGCCGCGCCGCCGCTTGGCGGAGTTCCGCGTCAGCCCTGACGCCTTGATCGAGGTGGGCAGCGAGCTTTCGGCCCAGCACCTGGTGCCGGGCCAGTACGTCGACGTCACCGCCTCGAGCATCGGCAAGGGCTTCGCCGGGGCCATGAAGCGGCACAATTTCTCGGGCCTGCGCGCCAGCCACGGCGTTTCGGTATCGCATCGCGCCCACGGCTCCACCGGCCAGTGCCAGGATCCCGGCAAGGTCTTCAAGGGCAAGAAGATGGCCGGCCATATGGGCGCCAAGCGCGTCACCACCCAGAACCTGGAAGTGGTCGAGACCGACGGCGAGCGCGGCCTGATCTTCATCCGCGGCGCCGTGCCCGGTTCCAAGGGCGGCTGGGTGCTGATCCGTGACGCCATCAAAAAGACCCTGCCCGAAGAGGCGCCCTTTCCGGCCGGCCTCAAGGGCGGCACGGCTGCCCCCGAGTCGGAGCCTGAGCCGGAGGCCGAAGCGCCGGCCGAGCCCGAAACCGAATCAGCGGCCGAGCCGCCGGCCGAGCAGGAGGGCGCCTAGCCATGAAGGCCAAGGTCACCACGCTCGACAACAAGAGCGCCGGCTCGATCGATCTCGATGACGCCATCTTTGGCCTCGAGCCGCGTCCCGACCTGTTGCACCGGGTGGTCAACTGGCAGCTCGCCAAGCGCCGCGCCGGCAACCACAAGACCCTCGGCATCAGCGAAGTCAGTGGCACCGGCGCCAAGCCCTACCGCCAGAAGGGTACCGGCCGGGCGCGCCATGGCAGCCGCCGTTCGCCGCAGTTCCGCGGCGGCGCCGTGACCTTCGGCCCGGTGCTGCGCAGCCACGCCACCAAGCTGCCGCGCAAGGTGCGCCGGCTGGGCCTGATGAACGCGCTCTCGGCCAAGCAGCAGGAAGGCAAGCTGGTGATCCTGGAAGCGGCGGCGCTCAAGGACGCCAAGACCAAGACCCTGGCCGGCAAGCTCGACAAGCTGACCTGGGGCCGGGTGCTGATCATCGACGGCCCCGAGGTCGACGCCAATTTCGCCCGCGCCGCGGCCAACCTGCCCGATATCGACGTGTTGCCGGCCCAGGGCGCCAACGTTTACGACATCCTGCGCCGCGACACCCTGGTGCTGACCAAGGCGGCGGTGGAGCGCCTGGAGGCGCGCCTCAAATGAAGAGCGCCAAGATCTCCCGCGAGCGCATGTACGACGTCATCCGCAGTCCCGTGGTGACGGAGAAGTCGACCCAGGGCTCGGAACACAACCAAGTCACCTTCCGGGTCGCCGGCGATGCCACCAAGCCCGAGATCAAGGCTGCCGTCGAGGGCCTTTTCGAGGTCAAGGTGGAAAAGGTCAATACCCTCAACCAGGAAGGCAAGCGCAAGCGTTTCCGCGGCCTTCCCGGCCGCCGCCCAGGCTACAAGAAGGCCATGGTGACGCTGGCCGAGGGTCAAATGATCGACATCATGACGGGGATCTAGGGGAATGGCGCTCAAGACCTACAAGCCGACCACGCCCTCTCGGCGTCAGCTCGTCCTGGTCGACCGCTCGGCCTTGTGGAAGGGCAAGCCGGTCAAGGCCCTGACCGAGGGCCTGGCGCGCAAGGGCGGGCGCAACAACGCCGGCCGCATCACGGCGCGCCGCATCGGCGGCGGCCACAAGCGCGCTTTGCGCAATATCGACTTCAAGCGCACGAAATTCGACGTGCCCGGCACCGTGGAAAGGCTGGAATACGACCCCAACCGCTCCGCCTTCATAGCGCTGGTGCGCTACGAGGACGGCGAGCAGGCCTACATCCTGGCGCCCCAGCGGGTGCGCCCGGGCGACAGCGTAATCGCCGGCGAGCGGGTCGACGTCAAGCCCGGCAACGCCATGCCGATGCGCAACATCCCCGTCGGCACGATCATTCACAACGTCGAGATGAAGCCCGGCAAGGGCGGCCAGATCGCCCGTGCCGCCGGCGCCTACGTGCAACTGGTGGGCAAGGACGCGGGTTATGCGCTGCTGCGCGTGACCTCGGGCGAGCAGCGCATGGTGCGGGCCGAGTGCATGGCCACCATCGGTGCGGTTTCCAATCCCGACAAAAAGAACATCAAGCTCGGCAAGGCTGGCCGCAAGCGCTGGATGGGCAAACGCCCCTCGGTGCGCGGCGTGGCCATGAACCCGGTCGACCATCCCCACGGCGGCGGCGAGGGCCGCACCTCGGGTGGCCGCCATCCCGTGACGCCCTGGGGCAAGCCGACCAAGGGCAAACGCACGCGCTCCAACAAGCAGACCGACCGCTACATCATGCGGCGGCGGCGCACGCGCAAGAAGAAGTAGGAGAACCCGTGGCACGTTCAGTCTGGAAAGGCCCCTTCGTCGACGGCTTTCTGCTCAAGAAGGCCGAAGAGGCGCGCACCTCTGGGCGCAAGGACGTGATCAAGACCTGGTCGCGACGTTCGACCATCCTGCCCCAGTTCGTCGGCCTCACCTTCGGCGTCTACAATGGCCACAAGTTCATCCCCGTGCTGGTCACCGAGAGCATGGTCGGCCATAAGCTCGGCGAGTTCTCGCCCACCCGCACCTACTCCGGCCACGGCGGCGACAAGAAGGCGCGGAGGGCCTAGGGCCATGGGCAAGAAAGCCACGCCCCGTCAGCTTGCCGACAGCGAAGCCATGGCCGTGGCGCGCCGGCTGCGCGTCAGTCCGCAAAAGCTCAATCTGGTAGCCCAGAGCATCCGCGGCAAGAACGTCTCGGCCGCGCTGGCGACCTTGATGTTCGAGCGCCGCCGCATCGCCGGCGACGTGCGCAAGGTGCTGCAATCCGCCGTGGCCAACGCCGAGAACAACCATCAGCTCGACGTCGACCGGCTTTTCGTGGCCGAGGCCAGCGTCGGCAAGACCATGGTCATGCGCCGCTGGCGCCCCCGGGCTCGTGGCCGCACCGGCCGCATCATCAAGCCCTTCAGTCAAATCACCATCGTCGTGCGCGAGCGCGAGGAGGAGATCGCCTAATGGGTCAAAAAGTAAATCCGATCGGTCTGCGCGTCGGCGTCAACCGCACCTGGGATTCGCGCTGGTACGCCGAAGGCCAGGAATACGGCCGGCTGCTGCACGAAGACCTGCGCATCCGCAGCTTTCTGGAGAAGCGTCTGACCCAGGCCGGGGTCTCGAAGATCGTCATCGAGCGCCCGGCCAAGAAGCCGCGCATCACCATCCATTCGGGCCGGCCCGGCGTGGTCATCGGGCGCAAGGGCGCCGACATCGAGCGCCTGCGCACGTCGCTCAACGAGATGACCGGCAGCGAGGTCCACCTCTCCATCATGGAGATCCGCAAGCCCGAGATCGACGCCACCCTGGTGGCCGAGAACATCTGCCAGCAGCTCGAACGCCGGGTGGCCTTCCGGCGTGCCATGAAACGCGCCGTGCAGTCGGCCATGCGGCTGGGTGCCCAGGGCATCCGCATCAACTGCGGCGGCCGCCTGGGCGGCGCCGAGATCGCCCGCACCGAGTGGTACCGCGAGGGCCGCGTGCCGCTGCACACCTTGCGTGCGGACATCGACTATGGCCAGGCCACGGCGCTGACCACCTACGGCACCTGCGGCGTCAAGGTCTGGGTCTTCAAGGGTGAGATCATGGCCCACGACCCGATGGCCCAGGACAAGTTGCTGGCCGAACAGCAGCAACTGACGCAGCGCTAGGCCGGGGAAAAGGTTGAGCCCAAATGTTGCAGCCCAAACGCACCAAGTTCCGCAAGGCCCACAAGGGCCGCATCCACGGCTTTGCCACCCGGGGCACGACCTTGACCTTCGGCACCATCGGCCTCAAGGCGCAGGCGCCGGGCCGCGTCACGGCGCGCCAGATCGAGGCTTGCCGGCGCGCCATCACGCGCCACATCAAGCGTTCGGGCCGGGTCTGGATCCGCATCTTCCCCGACGTGCCGGTGACCACCAAGCCGACCGAGGTGCGCATGGGCAAGGGCAAGGGATCGCCGGAATACTGGATGTGCCGGGTCAAGCCGGGCCGCATCCTCTTCGAGCTCGGCGGGGTGCCGCCCAACGTCGCCGAGGAGGCCTTGCACCGCGGCGCCGCCAAACTGCCGATGCTGACCCGTGTCGTCAGCCGTATCGGCGAGGGAGCGAATTGATGAAGGCCGAGGAACTCAGGGGCAAGACGCCCGACGAGCTCAAGCAGCAGCTCCTGGAGCTCAAGAAGGAGGCTTTCAATCTGCGCTTCCAGCAGGCCTCGGGGCAGCTCGAAAACACCGCGCGGCGCCGCCAGGTGCGGCGCGACATCGCCCGTATCAAGACCGTGGTGCGCGGTCAGCCAAGCCAGTCGTCGTAGGAGATCGCGATGCCCAGACGTGTTTTGCAGGGAGTGGTCGTCAGCGATGCCAACGACAAGACCATCGTGGTGGAGGTCGAACGCCGCATCAAGCACCCGCTCTACAAGAAATTCATCCGCCGCTCCAAGAAGGTTCACGCCCACGATCCCGATAACACTGCCAAGCAGGGCGACAAGGTGCGTATCCGGGAGTGCCGGCCGATCTCCAAGCTCAAGAGCTGGGAGCTGGTGGCCGGCGAATAGGCCGGGCCCGTGAGGAAAAGGGTGAGACGATGATTCAGGCCGAGACAAACCTCGAAGTCGCCGACAACTCGGGCGCCCGCCGGGTTCAGTGCATCAAGGTGCTGGGCGGCTCGAAGCGCAAGTCGGCTTCCGTGGGCGACATCATCGTGGTTACGGTCAAGGAGGCGATCCCGCGTGGCCGCGTCAAGAAGGGCGATCTGCATCGCGCCGTGGTGGTGCGCACCGCCAAGGAGATCCGCCGCAGCGATGGCTCCGCCATCCGCTTCGACCGCAACGCGGCGGTCTTGATCACGCCCCAGGGCGAGCCCATCGGCACCCGCATCTTCGGCCCGGTGACCCGCGAGCTGAGGGCCAAGCAGCACATGAAAATCATCTCGCTGGCACCGGAGGTGCTGTGATGGCGAAGAAATTCAAGATCAAGAAGGGTGACGAGGTGGTGGTCCTCTCGGGCCGCGAAAAGGGCAAGCGCGGCAATGTGCTGCGCGTCCTCGGCCAGCAGGAGCGGGTCATCGTCCAGGGTGTCAACATGGTCAAGCGCCATACCCGCCCTGCCGCCGGCAGCCCCGGCGGCATCGTCGAGAAGGAGAGTGGCATCCACATCTCCAACCTCTCTCACATCGACCCCAAGAACAACCAGCCGACCCCCGTCGGCTTCCGCTTTCTCGAAGACGGCCGCAAGGTGCGCTTTGCCAAGCGCTCCGGCGAAATCATCGATCTTTAGGAACCAGCGCCATGGCCCGGCTGCAAGAACAATACAACGGCGTCATCAAGTCCGAACTGCGCGAGCGCTTCGACTATGCCAACGTCATGCAGGTGCCCAAGCTCGACAAGATCATTCTCAACATGGGCGTCGGCGAGGCTTCCCGCGACAACAAGATCATGCCCCACGTGATCGAGGACCTGACCGCCATCTCGGGTCAGAAGCCGATGGTCACCAAGGCGCGCCGCTCGATCGCCGCCTTCAAGCTGCGCGACGGCATGGATGTGGGCTGCAAGGTGACGCTCAGGCGCACCCGCATGTACGAATTCCTCGACCGCCTGATCACCATTGCGCTCCCTCGGGTCAGGGATTTTCGCGGCATCTCGCCCAAGAGCTTCGACGGCCACGGCAATTTCGCGCTGGGCCTCAAGGAACAGATCGTCTTTCCCGAAATCGATTACGACAAGGTCGATGCCATCCGCGGCATGAACGTCGTCATCGTTACCACAGCCAAGACCGACGCCGAGGCGAGGGAATTGCTCGCCGCTTTCGGCGTGCCGTTCACGGAGTAGGGGCGCCGCGCGCGCGTTCCAAGGAGAAACTGCATGGCAAAAAAGAGCGCCGTCCAACGCAACAACCGACGCGCCCGCCTGGCGGCCAAGTTCGCCGGCCGGCGGGCTCGCCTGAAGACCATCGCCTGCGACGAGACGGTGCCTCAGGAGGAGCGCTTCGCGGCGCGGATCAAGTTGGCCGAGCTGCCGCGCAATTCGGCACCTTCGCGGGTGCGCAACCGCTGCGAGCTGAGCGGCCGCCCGCGCGGCTATTACCGCAAGCTCAGGATGTCGCGTATCGCGCTCAGGGAGCTGGCCTCGCGCGGCCAGATCCCCGGCATGGTCAAGTCGAGCTGGTAGGGGAGATCGCGCCATGACCATGTCCGATCCCCTGGGCGATATGCTGACCCGCATCCGCAACGGCCAGCAGGCCCGCCTCAACACGGTGTCGAGCCCGGCCTCGCGCTTTCGCTCCAACGTGCTCGAGGTGCTCAAGCGCGAGGGCTACATCCGCGGCTTCGAGCGCCAGGAGCCGGAGCCCGGCAAGCCCGAGCTGCAGATCGAGCTCAAGTATCACGAGGGCGAGCCGGTGATCAGGGCCATCGACCGTGTGTCGACGCCGGGCCGACGGGTCTATTCCTCGATCAGTGACCTGCCCCGAGTGTGCAACGGTCTCGGCATCTCCATTCTGTCGACGCCGCAGGGCGTGCTCTCCGACGGCGAGGCGCGGGCCGCCAACGTCGGCGGCGAAGTGCTCTGCAGCGTGCTCTAGGGGTCGCCCGGATGTCGCGCATTGGACAAAAACCTGTGGCGCTTCCCGCCGGCGTCCAGGTCGAGCTGAGTGGGCGCGATGTGCGCGCCAAGGGACCCAAGGGCGAGCTGGCCATGACGCTGGTCGACGAGGTCGAGGCCAAGATGGAGGAGGGCGCCGTGGTGGTCTTGCCACGGGGCGATTCCAAGCGGGTGCGCGCCATGTGGGGCATGCAGCGCTCGTTGGTCAACAACATGGTGGCGGGTGTCTCGGAGGGTTTCAGCATCGATCTCGAGATCGTCGGCGTGGGCTACCGCGCTGCCGTCGAGGGCGCCGTGCTCAATCTCCAGCTGGGCTACAGCCATGAGATTCACCACGCCATCCCCGAGGGTATCGAGATCGCCTGCGAACGGCCGACGGCGATCAAGGTGTCGGGGGCCGACCGCCAGAAAGTGGGTCAAGTGGCGGCCGAGATCCGCGCCTATCGCAAGCCCGAGCCCTACAAGGGCAAGGGCATCAGGTATTTGGGCGAACACGTATTCCGCAAGGAAGGCAAGAAGAAGTAGGACCGATGAGCTTATCCAGGACACTCCACCAGCGCCGCCAGCGGCGCAACCGCCAACACTTGCAGAAAGCCGCCGGCGGCCGGCCGCGGCTCAGCGTTTTTCGTTCCAGCAAGAACATCTACGCCCAGATCATCGATGATGCCGAGGGCCGGACGTTGGCCGCGGCCTCGAGCCTGGACAAGGATCTGCGCGCCGAGCTGAAGGCCGGCGGCAATACCGCCGCCGCCACCCGGGTCGGCACGCTGATCGCCGAACGGGCCAAGGCGGCCGGTGTCGAAGTGGTGGTTTTCGACCGCGGCGGCAATCTCTTTCACGGCCGCGTCAAGGCGCTGGCCGAGGCGGCCCGCGAGGGCGGCCTCAAGTTCTGAAGGCAGGAGCACAGGCCATGGCCAATCCCTATTCCTCCTACGACCGCGGCGAAAGCGAGGTCGTCGACAAGCTGGTCAGCATCAACCGCGTCGCCAAAGTGGTGAAGGGCGGACGGCGCTTCGGTTTCGCGGCCCTGGTGGTGGCCGGTGATACCAAGGGCCGGGTGGGCTATGGCCAGGGCAAGGCGCGTGAGGTGCCGGAGGCCATTCGCAAGGCCACCGAGGCGGCCAAGCGCAACATGATCCGCGTGCCCTTGCGTGAGGGACGTACGCTGCACCATGACGTGAGCGGCCGCTATGGCGCCGGGCGCGTGCATCTGCGTGCCGCCCCGGCCGGCACCGGCATCATCGCCGGCGGTCCCATGCGCGCCGTTTTCGAGACGCTGGGCGTGCAGGACGTGGTGACCAAATCGATCGGCTCGTCCAATCCCTACAACATGGTCAAGGCGACCTTCGCGGCCCTGGAAGAAGTGATGTCGCCGCGTTCGGTGGCGGCGCGGCGGGGCAAGAAGGTCAGCGAAATCGTCGGCCGGCGCAGCCAGAACGCCGAAGAGGCCAAGGAGTAAGCCATGCCAAGGAGTTGGTTATGAATGCGGCCAAGAAGACCCTGACCGTGCGTCAGACGCGCAGTCCCATCGGCAGGCGGAGCGACCAGCGGGCAACCCTGGTCGGGCTCGGTCTCAACAAGATGCATCGCCGCCGCGAACTCGAGGATACGCCGGCCGTGCGCGGCATGATCAACAAGGTCAAGCATCTCGTCGAGGTCGAGGAAACCAGCTAGGCCACAGCGGGCCAAACAGGAAATTCGCCATGAAACTCAATCAGCTTTCGGCAAATCCCGGCTCGGCCAAGTCGCGAACCCGCGTCGGCCGCGGCCCCGGTTCGGGCAAGGGGCGCACGGCGGGGCGGGGCAACAAGGGCCAGAACTCGCGCTCGGGGGTCGCGCTGAAGGGCTTCGAGGGCGGCCAGATGCCGCTTTACCGGCGTCTGCCCAAGCGTGGCTTCAACAATATCTTCCGCAAGGAATTCGCCGAAGTAAACATCGGCCGCCTGCAGACGGCCATCGATGCCGGCAAGCTCGATGCCGCGAAGCCCGTGACCATGGCGCTGCTTTGCCAGGCCGGGCTGGTGACGCAGTTGCGTGATGGCGTGCGGCTGCTGGCCAAGGGCGAGCTCACGGCCAAGCTCGAGATCGAGGTCTCCGGCGCTTCCAAGGCCGCCCAGGCGGCGGTCGAGAAGGCCGGCGGCACGGTCAGCGTGGTCGGCCCGGTTGCCCGGCCCAAAAGCCCGCCGCAGGGACGCAAGGGCGGCAAGGCAAAGAAGTCCGCCGAAGACTCAGGGAACTGATCGACCGCAATCATGCCCTCCGCCGCCGAACAACTCGCCGCCAACATCAACTTCGGTGCCTTCGCCAAGGCCACGGAGCTGAAACGGCGCATCTGGTTCACGCTGGCCGCTCTGATCATCTACCGGCTGGGCACCTATATTCCGCTGCCCGGCATCGACCCGGTGGTGTTGCAAGAGATCTTCAAGCAGAACCAGAGCGGCATCCTGGGCATGTTCGACATGTTCGCCGGCGGGGCGCTGGGGCGCATGACCATATTCGCGCTCAATATCATGCCTTACATCTCGGCCTCCATCATCATGCAGCTAATGACCACGGTGTCGCCGCACCTGGAGCAGCTCAAGAAGGAAGGCGAGAGCGGGCGCAAGAAGATGAACCAGTACACCCGCTACGGCACCGTGGTGCTGGCGGCGGTACAGGCTTATGGCATTGCTTCCGGCCTCGAGGGCATGAGCGGCTCGTCGGGCGGTGCCGTCATCGAGCCCGGCGTCTTTTTCCGCGCCACCACGGTCATCACGCTGACCGGCGGCACCATCTTCTTGATGTGGCTGGGCGAGCAGATCACCGCCCGCGGCGTCGGCAACGGTATCTCGCTGATCATCTTTGCCGGTATCGTGGCCAACCTGCCGTCGGCCTTGGCCAGTACGCTGGAACTGGGCCGCACGGGCGCGCTTTCCATGCTTTTCATTCTGGTGCTGCTGGTGATGTCGGTTGGCGTCATTGCCTTCATCGTCTTCATGGAACGCGCCCAGCGGCGCATCATCGTGCAGTACCCCAAGCGCCAGGTGGGCAACAAGATGTTCGGCGGCGAAAGCTCGCACCTGCCGCTGAAGCTCAACACCTCGGGCGTGATCCCGCCGATCTTTGCCTCGTCGCTGCTGCTGCTGCCCATGACGGTGGCCAACTTCGGGGCCGCCGGCGGGCCCGATTGGCTGACCTCGATCACGGCCCTGCTGGGCCGCGGCCAGCCGCTTTATCTCGGTCTCTACACGGCTGGTATCGCTTTTTTCGCTTTCTTCTACACCGCCGTCGTCTTCAACCCGACCGATACCGCCGATAACTTGAAAAAGTACGGCGGCTTCATCCCTGGCATCCGGCCGGGGCGCAACACGGCGGAATTCCTCGACCATGTGCTGACCCGGCTGACGGTGGTCGGCGCCGCCTACCTGGTGGCCGTCTGCCTGTTGCCCGAGATCCTGATATCGCAGTACTCGGTGCCCTTCTACTTCGGCGGCACCTCGCTGCTGATCGTGGTGACGGTGACCATGGATACGGTGGGGCAGGTGCATTCGCACCTGTTGGCCCACCAGTACGAGGGACTAATCAAGAAATCCAAGCTGCGGGGACGATCACGATGAATATCATTCTCTTGGGACCACCGGGCTGCGGCAAGGGAACGCAAGCCCGCCGCATCGAGGAACACCATGGCCTCAAGCAGCTCTCGACGGGCGACATGCTGCGCGCTGCGGTCGAGGCCGGCAGCGAAATCGGCAGCCAACTGGCCGAGATCATGAACCAGGGCCAATTGGTGCCCGACGACATCATCATCGGCATGATCTCGGAGCGCATATCTGACCCCGATTGCGCCCAGGGCTTCATCCTCGATGGCTTTCCCCGCACCCTGGTGCAGGCCGAGGCGCTTGACGCCATGCTCGAGCAAAAGGGCCTGGCGCTAAGTTCGGTGTTGGCGCTGACCGTCGACGACGAGGCCATGGTGGAACGCATTTCCGGACGCTTCACCTGCGCCGCCTGCGGCGCCGGCTACCACGACAGCTTCCAGCGGCCGCGAGACCCCGATCTCTGCGACGCTTGTGGCGGCCGTACCTTCAGCCGCCGCGATGACGACAACGCCGAGACCGTGCGCCACCGCTTGGATGCCTACCACGAGATGACGGCGCCGATCCTGCCCTATTACGAGGGCCGCGGCATTCTCAGGCCGGTCGACGGCATGGTTGCCATCGATACCGTCACGGCCGAAATCAACGCCGTCTTGAGGGCCGTCTAGATGGTTGACTTGCGCAGGCAAATTCCCAATAATCCCCCACCTTCCAGCGGCTTTGAAAATGAATGCCCCAGGAACACCCCAATGGCCGCCCGGGTGCCGGGCGGGGGTGTTCTTTGTCGTTTTGGAATACTTATAGGAGGTCCGGCGTGGCTCGCATAGCAGGCGTCAACATCCCTAGCAACAAGCGGGTGGAGATAGCGCTCACCTATATCTATGGCATCGGCCGCACCAAGGCCACGGAGATCTGCCAAAAGGCCAGCATCCCCGGCGAGCGCCGGGTCAACGACCTGAGCGAAACCGAGGCCATCCAGATCCGCGAGATCATCGACCGCGACTATATGGTGGAAGGAGATCTCAGGCGCGAGCATGCCATGAACATCAAGCGGTTGATGGATCTTGGCTGCTATCGGGGGTTGCGCCATCGCCGCGGCCTGCCGGTGCGCGGCCAACGCACCCACACCAACGCCCGAACCCGCAAAGGTCCGGCACGGCCCATCGCAGGAAAGAAGAAATAGGGGTGGCCGCCGTTCCCAGGCAGCAAACCCACGGTACTTAAGGACCGAAAATGGCGAAAGAAACGACGCGGGTAAAGCGCAGCGAGCGCAAAAACATAACCTCGGCGGTGGCACACGTTCATGCCACCTTCAACAACACCAAGATTACCATTGCCGATGCCCAAGGCAATGCCATTGCCTGGGCTTCGGCCGGGCAGCAGGGTTTCAAGGGCTCGCGCAAGTCGACGCCCTATGCCGCCCAGCTGGCCGCCGAGGATGCCGGTAAGAAGGCCATGGAACACGGTGTCAAAACCCTGGAGGTTCAGGTCAAGGGACCCGGCTCGGGGCGCGAAAGTGCGCTCAGGGCACTGCAGGCGGTGGGTTTCGTGGTGACCACGATACGCGATGTCTCGCCGATCGCCCACAACGGTTGTCGACCCCCCAAGCGGCGTCGGGTCTAGCTTTTGCAAGTTGCTCCGGTGGCTCAGCCATCGGTTGAATGAATTGAAAAACCACAGCGCGCCCGGGCCCCGTCGCGAAACCCGGCCCCGGCGCCAAGAACGTACGAAGGTGATCGTGTGATCCAGAAAAACTGGCAGGAATTGATCAAGCCCAACAAGCTGATCGTCGAGCCCTCGGTTCAGTCCCCGAGCCAGGCGACGTTGGTGGCCGAGCCGCTGGAGCGGGGCTTCGGCCTGACCCTGGGCAATTCGCTGAGGCGCGTGCTGCTGTCGTCGCTGCACGGTGCCGCCGTCACGGCGGTACAGATCGACGGCGTACTGCACGAGTTCTCATCCATCCCGGGCGTGCGCGAGGACGTTACCGACATCGTCCTCAACCTCAAGAGCCTGGCGCTGAAGATGAACGGCGAAGGCCCTAAGCGCATGACGCTGACCACCGAGGGGCCGGGCGAGGTGACGGCGGCGATGATCGAAACCGGGCCCGATATCGAGGTGCTGAACCCCGAACTCGTGATCTGCTTCCTCGACGAGGCCGCCACGGTGACCATGGAGTTGACCGTCAACGGCGGCACCGGCTACGTCCCGGCCGCCACCAGCCGCTCCGAGGAGGCGCCCATCGGCTTGATCCCGGTGGACGCCATCTATAGCCCGGTGCGCAAGGTTTCCTACAAGGTCGACAACAGCCGTGCCGGCCAGGTCCTCGACTACGACAAGCTGACCATGCAGATCGAGACCGACGGCACCGTGGTGCCCGAGGACGCGGTGGCCTATGCCGCCCGCATCCTGCAGGACCAGCTGCAGCTCTTCATCAACTTCGAGGAGCCGGCCTTCGTGGAGAAGGTCGAGGAGAAGGACGAGCCCGAGTTCAACCGCAATCTGCTGCGCAAGGTGGACGAGTTGGAGCTTTCGGTGCGCTCGGCCAACTGCCTCAAGAACGACAACATCGTCTACATCGGCGATCTCATACAGAAGACCGAAGGCGAAATGCTCCGGACCCCCAACTTCGGGCGCAAGTCCTTGAACGAGATCAAGGAAGTGCTGGCTCAGATGGGGCTGCACCTGGGCATGGAAATCACCAACTGGCCGCCCGAGAATATCGAGGAATTGGCCAAGAAGCTCGAGGAGCCGTTCTAGCGCGTCTCGCGCCAAACTTTCGGGAGTGGTCCATGCGTCATCGCAACAAAGGGCGCAAGCTCAATCGCACCAGCAGCCACCGCAAGGCCATGTTCAACAACATGGCGGCGGCCCTGATCAAGCACGAGCAGATCACCACGACACTGCCCAAGGCCAAGGAGCTAAGGCGTTTTGCCGAGCGCCTGGTGACGCTGGGCAAGCGGGGCGGCCTGCACGCCCGGCGCCAGGCACTGAGCCAGGTGCCCGACACCAATCTCGTCGAGAAGCTCTTTACCACGCTGGCCGAGCGCTATGCCGAGCGCCAGGGCGGCTACACCCGGGTGCTGCGGGCCGGGTTTCGCTACGGTGATTCGGCACCCATGGCGGTGATCGAATTCGTCGACCGCGACGAAGACGCCAAGGGCCAGGATTCCGGCCCCATGCCGGGCGATGAGGAGGAGGAGGCGGCCGCCGCGTGAGCGCGCAGCGAGCGCCTGGAGGAGAATTACGGGCAGCCCGGCGGGCTGCCCTTTTTGTCGCCGTGCTGGGTTTGGGCTTGGTCGGCGCGCCCTTTGCCGGCGCCGCCCAGACCAGCAAATCGGTGCCCGGCGGGAAATCCCAGATCGAGCTCTCGTTTGCCCCCCTGGTGCGCCAGGCGGCACCGGCGGTGGTCAACATCTACATCCGCAAGGTGGTGCGAACCGTGTTCCGTTCGCCCTTTCTCTCGGACCCCTTCTTCCGCCGCTTCTTCGGCGAGAACTCGCCCTTCGGCCGGCCCAGCGAGCGCATCCAGAATTCGCTGGGCTCGGGCGTGCTGGTCAGCCCGGACGGCCTGGTGGTGACCAACCACCACGTCGTCGCTGGGGCCGACGAGATCGTCGTGGCGCTGGCCGACCGCCGCGAATTCGCCGCCGAGCTGGTGCTGAGCGACGAAAAGACCGATCTCGCCGTGCTGCGTATCAAGCGGGACGGCGCAGGCGGCAAGGAAAGCTTTCCCTTCCTCGAGTTTCGCGATTCCGACCAGCTCGAGGTCGGCGATCTGGTGCTGGCCATCGGCAATCCCTTCGGTGTCGGCCAGACGGTGACCAGCGGCATCGTCTCGGCGCTCGCCCGCACCCGAGTGGGGGTGGCCGATTTCGGCTTCTTCATCCAGACCGATGCGGCCATCAACCCGGGCAATTCGGGTGGCGCCCTGATCGGCCTCGACGGCCGCCTGGTGGGCATCAACACGGCCATCTATTCCAAGTCCGGCGGCTCCATCAGCATCGGCTTCGCCATTCCCGCCAACATGGTGCGGGTGGTGGTCGAGGGTGCCAGCCGCGGCGGCAAGCTGGTGCGGCCCTGGCTGGGCGCCTCGGGTCAGCCCGTCAGCGCCGAAATCGCCGAGGCCCGCGGCCTCGAACGTCCCGGCGGCGTGCTGATCAACGAGGTCCATCCCGAGGGGCCGGCCAAGGCCGCGGGCCTGCGGGTCGGCGACATCGTGCTGGCGGTCAACGGCCAGGTCGTGCACGATCCCGCCGGCCTCGATTTCCGCATCGCGACGAGGCCGCTGGGCGGCAAGGCGCACCTCGGCATTCGCCGCAAGGGCCGGAAACTCAAGCTCGAGGTGGCGCTGCTCAAGGCACCCGAGACGCCGCCCCGCAATGTTACCCGGCTTAAGTCGGCCTCGCCCCTGGCCGGGGTTGCCATCGCCAACCTGTCGCCGGCCTTCGCCGAGGAACTGGGCATCGACCAGGGGCGCCGCGGCGTCATCGTGCTGGAGGTGCCCAGGGACAGCCCGGCCAGCCGGCTGCGTTTTCGTCCCGGCGACGTGCTGCTGCGCATCAACGACCAGGACATCGGCCGCGTCGCCGATGTGGCCCGGGCGCTGAAGAGCAGTGAGCGGCACTGGCGCATCGTGCTCAAGCGCAACGACCAAACGCTCTCCATCGAGGTCCGGGGGTGAACACGCTGTTCGAGGCGGCGGGGCTGGCCGACGGGGCGCCGACGCCGCTGGCCGAACGCCTGCGCCCGGCCAGTCTGGCGGCCGTGGTGGGCCAGGACCACTTGCTTGCCGACGAGGGCCCGATCGGTCGCATGGTGGCCCAGGGGCGTTTGGCGTCCTTGGTGTTGTGGGGGGGGGCGGGCACCGGCAAGACCACTATCGCGCGGCTGTTGGCCGATCACACGGGGCTCGAATTCAACCAGCTTTCGGCCGTCTTCTCGGGCGTCGCCGATTTGCGCAAAACCTTCGACGCGGCCCGTGAGCGCCGCCGGGACGGCTTCGGCACGCTGCTGTTCGTCGACGAGATCCATCGCTTCAACCGCTCGCAGCAGGACGCCTTCCTGCCCGTCGTCGAGGACGGCACCATCGTCCTGGTGGGCGCCACCACCGAGAACCCGTCGTTCGAGCTCAACGCGGCGCTCTTGTCGCGCTGCCAGGTGCTGGTGCTCAACCGCCTGGATGAGGGCGCGCTGGAAGAGCTGTTGATCCGCGCCGAGACGGCCGAGCAGCGTACCTTGCCGCTTGACGATGACGCCCGCCGGGCGCTGCGGGCCATGGCCGACGGCGACGGCCGGTATCTGTTTAACCTGGCCGAGGAGTTGTTTGCTCTCGAACCCGGTCCAGGGGCCTTACTCGATACGGCGGCCCTGGTCCAGGCCGTGCAAAAACGGGCGCCGGTCTACGACAAGGCCCAGGAAGGCCACTACAACCTGATCAGCGCGCTGCACAAGGCGCTCCGGGGCTCGGACGCCGATGCCTCGCTGTATTGGCTGGCCCGCATGCTGACGGCTGGCGAGGAGCCGCTCTACATCGCCCGCCGCCTGGTGCGCTTTGCCGTCGAGGACGTCGGGCTGGCCGATCCCCAGGCCCTGTTGCAGGCCGTGGCGGCCAAGGAGACGTACGATTTCCTGGGCAGTCCCGAGGGCGAATTGGCGCTGGCCCAGGCTGTGGTTTTCTTGGCCACGGCGCCCAAATCGAACGCGCTCTACAAGGCCTTGGGGGCGGCCAATCGGGCGGCCCGGGAATCAGGTTCGCTGATGCCGCCCAAGCATATTCTCAACGCGCCGACGCGGCTGATGAAGGACTTGGGCTACGGCGCCGGCTATCAATACGACCACGACGCCGAGGAGGGCTTTTCGGGCCAGGACTACTTCCCCGAGGAACTGCCGCGCCAGCGCTTCTACCGCCCCACGGAACGCGGCTTCGAGCGGGAGGTGGCCAAGCGGCTGGCCTATTGGCAGCGCCTGCGCGACGAGGCGGCCGACGAGGATGACTGAAGGCGGCGTCAGCAAGCACACCGTCGAGGCCGATGATGCCGGACGGCGCCTCGATCGCTGGTTTCGTGAACGCTTTCCCGAGCTCACGCACGGCCGTTTGCAAAAGCTCTTGCGCAGCGGCCAGGTGCGGGTCGACGGCGGCCGTGCCAAGGCCTCACTGAGATTGGCGGCTGGCCAGACCATTCGCGTGCCGCCGCTGGGTGAAGGGCGCTCCCGTCCCACCGCTGCGCCGCCTTCTGTAGGCGCGGCCGAGGCGGCCGAGCTGCGTGCCCGGGTGCTCTATCGCGACGACGAGTTGATGGCTTTCGACAAGCCGCCGGGCTTGGCCGTGCAGGGCGGCAGCGGCACCCCCCGACACCTCGACGCCATGCTCGAGGCGCTGCGCTTCGGCGCCCCTGAGAAACCGCGCCTGGTGCACCGCCTGGACAAGGATACCAGCGGGGTCTTGCTGCTGGCCCGCCATGGCGCGGCGGCGCGGCGCCTGACGGCGCTGTTTCGCCGCCAAGAGACGCGCAAGCTTTACTGGGCCGTCGTCGTCGGCCAGCCCAAGCCGGCCGCCGGGCGCATCGATCTGGCCCTGGCCAAGCAGCCCGGCCGGCACGGCGAGCGGGTGGCGGTTGCCGCGGGCCGCCCGGCGGCGACGCTTTACAGCACCCTCGAACACGCCGGCCGGCGGGCCGCCTGGCTGGCGCTCAGGCCGCTGACCGGCCGCACCCACCAACTTCGCGTGCATCTCGCCGAGCTGGGCACGCCGATCCTGGGCGACGGCAAGTATGGCGGTCGCGGCGCCTTCATCGAGGGGCTGGCGCGGCGTTTGCACTTGCACGCCCGGGCCATCACGCTGCCCGCGGCCGGCGGCGATGTCACATGGCGCGCCGCGCTGCCGCCGCATCTGGCGGAAACCTTCAGGTTTTTCGGATTTGATCCGAACCACGAAAGCGATCCGTTCGCGGATGAGGAATAGACGTGTTGCGCCCCAAACGAAACCCCGGCGAGACGCTGCTGCGGCTCGCCGGGGGCGTCGGGGTAGCCCGGGGGGGAGAGGGGCGACCCCTGATCGAAAGATGACATTACGCGTACGCGTCTGGTATTTGGCCTTCGTATCCGGGAACGGGGAGGCGTGCCCCCGATACGAAGCTGACGGAACTGCGTCCGTCATTCGATAAATTTGTTATAATCGGCCTGGACGAGAAAGTCGTTGTGGCAAATTGTCACACTAGAAAGGAAGTAGTTTTTACAATAATTACAAATGGTTAGGCGTTTCAAAAGATTGACCTTTTGGGAGGAATGACAATGTCGGTGGGAAAAATTGCCGCCATCATCCTCGGTCTCGTGGTGCTTGTCGTGGTGGCGCTCGGTGGTGTTTTGGCGTCGCTCGATTTCAACGATATGAAGGGCCTGGTGGCCGAGCGGGTCAAGGCGGCCACCGGCCGTCAACTGATCATGGCCGGCGACGTCGATCTCGAGCTTTCGCTGAGCCCGTCGTTGACGCTGCGTGACGTCAGCTTTGAGAACGCCGCCTGGGGCTCGCGACCCGAGATGGCGAAGCTCAAGCACTTCTCTGCCGAGGTGGCGCTGCTGCCGCTGATCAGCGGCAACCTCGAGGTCAAGCGGCTGGTGCTCGATGGCCTCGACTTAATCCTCGAGAGCGATGCCAAGGGGCGCGGGAATTGGCTTTTCGAGGCCGGCGGCCAGGCGGCTGGCGAGGCCACCGAGGGCGGCGCCTTGCCCAAGTTCGACAACGTGCTGGTCAAGAACATCACGATCGTTTGGCGCGACGGCGGCAGCGATGAGAGCCGCGAGATCAAGCTCGCCAAGTTCGAGGCCAAGGCCGCCGAGGCCGGCCGGATCGCCCTTTCCTTCGCCGCTTCGCTGGCCGGCCAGGCGGTCAGCGGCTCGGGTCGGGTCGGCGCGCTGCAGCGTCTGGGTGAGGGCCAACCCTATCCCGTGGCCCTCGACCTCGAGGCCGCCGGGGCCAAGATCAAAATCGCCGGCAGCATCGCCAAGCCCCTGGAAGGGGCTGGACTCGACTTCCAACTGGAGGTTGCCGGCCGCGACCTCGGGGCCCTGGGCGCCGCGCTTGGCGCGGAGCTGCCGCTGGGCGGCCCCTATGCACTCAAGACCGGGCTTGGGGGCTCGCCGGCCAAATTGACCCTTCATGGTCTGGTCCTCGAGCTGGCGGGCAGTGACCTGGCCGGCTCTCTCAACCTCGATCTCAGTGGCCCCCGCCCCGGCCTGACGGGCAAGCTGGCGGCCAAGCTGATCGACTTGACGCCGCTCATGCCGGCGTCGCCAGCCAAAGCTGCCAAGCCGGCCAAGCCCGGCGACCGCGTCTTCCCTGACGATCCCTTGCCGCTCGATGTCCTGGCCCTGGTCGATTTCGACCTTAGCCTCAGCGCCAAGACCGTCAAGCCGCGCAAGCTGGTGCTCAACGACCTGGCGCTCGAGCTGCGCAATGGCGCCGGCAAGGCCGAGTTCACGGTCAAAAAGGCCCGCCTCGACAAAGCCCGGCTCAGCGCTCGACTGGCGCTCAGCGGCTTGGCCGCCAGGCCCCGGGTCTCGAGCCGCTTCCAGGCCAAGGCCCTCGACATCGGCAAGTTGCTCAAGGACCTCGAGATCAGCGATCTTTTGGCGCTGAGCGCCGATGCCAGCGCCGATCTCAGCGGCCAGGGCCGTTCGTTGCGCGCCCTCATGGCCGGGCTCGACGGCAAAGAACTGGTGGCCGGCAAGGGCAGCGTCGCCAGCGAGTACGTCGATCTTATCGGCGCCGACCTGATCGGCGAGCTGATGCCCTGGAACGACAAGAAGACGCAGACCGAAATCAACTGCGTGGTGGCGCGTTGGGACGTGAAGCAGGGCATGGCCACGCTGACCGGTCTGCTGGCCGACACGGGCAAGGTCACGGTGACGGGCAAGGGCAAGATCGACCTGGGCAAAGAGGCCCTGGATCTCACCGTGCGGCCCCGGCCCAAGCAGGCTTCGCTACTCAGCCTGGCTGCCCCCATCGACATCGGCGGCACCTTGGCCCAGCCCTCGTTTGGCCTCAACAAGGCGGCCGTCGCGGTTGGCGTGGCCGGACTGGTGGCGGGCACGGCGATCAACCCGCTGGGCCTTCTGATTCCCTTGGTCAGCGGCGGCACGGGCGAGGCAAACCCCTGTGCCGATGCGGTTTCCGGCAAAGGCGGCAAGGCCGCCAAGGCCGGCGCCAAGGCCCGGCCGGCGGGCGCCGCCTCGGGCAGCGAGGCGGCCAAGCCGGGGGAAAAATCAGGCGGCCTCGGTGGCCTACTCAAGGGGCTGGGCGACAAGCTCAAGAGCGTCGTGCAGCCTCAGGACGAGAAGCGGGATCCCTAGCCCATATGGCATGAAACGGCTCTACGAGCACGTTGCTGTAGAGGCGATCGGGGCGGGCTGGGGCGTCAGCCTCGACGGCCGGGCCGTCACCACGCCGGCGCGGGCGCGGCTTTTGCTGCCGACGCCGGCGTTGGCCGAGGCATTGGCCCAGGAATGGCGCGGCCAGGGTGACGAGGTGCGGCCCGAAAGCATGCCGCTGACGCGCCTGGCGGCCAGCGCCATCGATCTCGTGGCCGAACGCCGCGAGGCCGTCATCGATGAAATCGCGGCCTTCGGCGCCAGCGATATGCTGTGTTATCGGGCTGACGGTGATGACGAACTGGCGGGCCGCCAGGCGGCGGCCTGGCAGCCCCTGCTGGACTGGGCCGCAGAGGCTCTGGGGGCGCGGCTCGGCGTCACTGGCGGGGTGCTGCCGTTGGCCCAGGACGCGGCGGCCCTGGCGGCCTTGCAGCGCCAGGTGGCGGGAGCCGGCGATTTTGCCCTGGCGGCGCTGCATGCCCTGGCCACGGCCAGCGGCTCGCTGGTGGTGGCCCTGGCGCTGTGGCGCGGCGAGATCGACGCCCGGACGGCGGTGGTGCTGAGCCAGCTCGATGAGGACTACCAGATCGAGCGCTGGGGCGAGACGCCCGAGGCGGCCGCGGGGCGGCGGGCGACGCGGCTGCAAATCGAACAGGCGGCGGTATTTCTGGCCCTGCTCCAGCCCTTTCCCGCTCGTGCCAACGACCCGAGTTGGCGTTTGTGATAAGCCCCATCCTGTGCTACCCAAGGCACCGGTCAAGTGCCGATCTGGCGCCAATCTGGCGCAGCTTGCCGCCTGCCTCCGTTCGCTTCCGAACGCAGAAAGAGCCATCGCGCATGTCCAAGCTCGACGAGCTACTCAAGGATCTCGATCAACGCCGTGAGCAAGCTCTGGCCGGCGGCGGCCACGACAAGATCGAGGCCCGGCATGCCAAAGGACAGCTCGGTGCCCGCGAGCGCATCGAGGCCCTGGTCGAGCCCGGCAGCTTTCAGGAAATGGGCCTGCACGCCCAGCATGCCACCCGCCATTTCGGCATGGAGGAGAGGGTCCTGGCCGGCGACGGCGTGATCACCGGCATCGGCTTCGTCGACGGCCGCCCGGTGGCCGCCGTCAGCCAGGACTTCACCGTGGCCGGCGGATCGTTGGGCAAGATGCACGCCCACAAGATCTGCGACGTCATGGATTACGCCGGACGCTCCGGCATACCCATCGTAGCCTTCAACGATTCCGGCGGTGCCCGCATCCAGGACGGCGTCGAATCGCTGTCGGGCTACGGCCAGGTCTTCAACCGCAACGTCCTGATGTCGGGGGTGGTGCCGCAGCTCGCCGTCATCGCCGGACCCTGCGCCGGCGGTGCCGCCTATTCGCCGGCGCTGATGGATTTCGTCATCATGACGCGGCACAACGCCAACATGTTCATCTGCGGCCCCGACGTCATCCGGGCCGCCACCGGCCAGGTCACGACGATGGACGAGATCGGCGGTGCCATGACCAACGCCGCGGTCAGCGGCAACGTTCATTTCGTCGCCGAGGACGATCTCGACGCCGTTGCCATCGTGCGTCGTTTGCTCTCCTTCCTGCCGGCCAACAACATGGTCGAGCCGCCGCACCGGCTGGTCGACCAGCTGGTCATTTCCGACGATCCCGGCATGGACGCGCTGGTGCCCGATTCGGCCAAGGATCCGATCGATGCCAAGCAGGTCATCGCCAGGCTGGTCGATGAGGGTGATTTCCTCGAGGTGCACGCCGAGTTCGCCGGCAACATGGTGGTCGGCTTCGGTCGCATCGGCGGCGTCGTCGTCGGCATCATCGCCAATCAGTCGCTGGTCAAGGCCGGCACCCTCGATATCGACGCCTCCGACAAGGGCGCGCGCTTCATCCGCTTTTGCAACGTCTTCTCGATTCCCCTGGTCACCTTGGTCGACGTGCCCGGCTTCCTGCCCGGCATCGCCCAGGAACGGGGCGGCATCATCCGTCACGGCGCCAAGATGCTGTTCGCCTACGGCGGCTCGACGGTGCCCAAGATCACGGTTTTCCTGCGCAAGGCCTATGGCGGCGCCTACCTGGCCATGTGCAGCCGCGACCTGGGCGCCGACGTGGCGCTGGCCTGGCCCAGCGCCGAAATCGCCGTGATGGGCGCCGAGGGCGCCGTCAACATCCTTTACCGGCGCGAGCTCAAGGCGGCCGAGGATGCCGACGAAATGCGTGCCGAACTGGCCAGGGAATACCGCCAACGCTTCGCCTCGCCCTATCTTTCGGCCAGCAAGGGCCTGATCAGCGACGTCATCGAGCCCTCCCGCACCCGCGCCGCGGTGGCGCTAGCCTTGCGCAGCCTGCTTTCCAAGCGCGAAACCCGGCCGCCCAAGAAGCACGGCAACATTCCGCTCTGAGGGCGGCTCGGCAATGTGGCTGCATCTCGAAATCCTGCTCACCGGCGTGGCCGTCGTGCTCGGCGTGCTGGCGTTGCTGTGGGGCACCGCGGCACTCCTCGGCCTGGGATTCAAGCTGGCCGAGCGGCGCCACATGGCGGCCGCCGAGCCGGCGTCATCGGGCCAAGCCGGATCGCCGGACCCGCCGCGCCACCACCTGGCGCTGATCGTTGCCGCCGTCGCCAACGCGCTCGAGCGGCCCCACCACATCGTCGAGCTCAGCGTGCCGGGCCACACCATGCCGTCTTGGTCCCGTGACAGCCGTTTTCGCCACCCCAGTTCGCAACGTGTGCGCTGGGACATCTACGCCAACTCGCCGCCAGCCAAGCCGTGAACCGGAAATGATGAAAAAGCTCAGAATTACAGTCGAAGAAAAGGTCTATGACGTGACCGTCGAGGTGCTCGATGAGGGTGCAACCACGAACCCGGCTGCGCCGCCGCAGTTGGCCGCGCCCGTTGCCGCCCCCGTTGCCGCCCCCGTTGCCGCCCCTGTGGCGGCCCAGGCCCCGGTGGCAGCCGCAGTGGCGGGCGACGTGGTCAGTCCGTTGGCCGGCACCGTCACCCGCATCGACGTCCAGCCCGGCCAGAGCGTTAGCGCTGGCCAGGGCGTGCTGGTGCTCGAGGCGATGAAGATGAACACCACGGTGGTGGCGCCCAGCGCCGGTTCGGTGAAGTCGATCGCCGTCGAGGCCGGCGCTTCCGTGGTTGAGGGGCAGGTTCTGATGTCTCTCGGCTGAGCCGCCCCGGATGGACACCCTGCTCGAGCTCTGGAGCCTGACCGGCTTCGGCCACCTGACCTGGCAGATGCTGGTGATGTGGCTGGCCTGCCTGGCGTTCTTCTACCTGGCTGTCTTCAAGGGCTTCGAGCCCTTGTTGCTGATCCCCATCGCCTTCGGCGCGCTGCTCGCCAACCTGCCCACCGAGGGCCTGGTCAACGCCCCGGTGGGCGACCACCCGGGCGGGCTTTTCTATTATATTTCGCAGGGCATCACGCTGGAGATCTTCCCGCCGCTGATTTTCCTGGGCGTCGGCGCGCTGACCGATTTCGGGCCGCTGATTGCCAACCCGCGCACGCTTTTGCTTGGCGCAGCGGCCCAGTTCGGCGTCTTCGCCACCTTCCTCGGCGCCCTGGCGCTGGGCTTTTCGGGCCAGGAATCGGGCGCCATCGGCATCATCGGCGGGGCCGACGGGCCGACCTCGATCTTCCTCGCCAACAAGCTGGCGCCGCATCTGCTGGCGCCCATTGCCGTCGCCGCCTACAGCTACATGGCGCTGGTGCCGCTGATCCAGCCGCCCATCATGCGGGCCCTGACGACAAGTAAGGAGCGCCAGATCCGCATGCGTTCGCTGCGCCCGGTGTCGCGCCTGGAAAAGCTGTTGTTCGCCCTCATCGTGACCGTGGTCTGCGTGCTGCTGGTGCCGGCGGCCACGGCCTTGATCGGCATGCTCATGCTGGGCAATTTCCTGCGCGAAAGCGGCGTCACCGAACGCCTCTCCAAGGCGGCCCAGAACGAGATCATCAACATCGTCACCATCTTCCTCGGCACCTCCGTCGGCATCACCATGACCGGCGAGCGTTTCTTGCAGCTCGGTACGCTGAAGATCCTGGGGCTCGGTATCGTTGCCTTCGGCGTCGCCACGGCGTCCGGTGTGCTGATGGCCAAGCTGATGAACCTCTTGAGCCGTTCGAGCCCGATCAACCCGCTGATCGGTTCGGCCGGTGTCTCGGCCGTGCCCATGGCGGCGCGGGTCAGCCAAGTCGAAGGCCAGCGCGCGGATCCCCAGAATTTTCTGCTCATGCACGCCATGGGACCGAACGTCGCCGGCGTCATCGGCACCGCCGTTGTGGCTGGCTACTTCATCGCCCGCTTCGCTGGCTGAACGGTGAACACGCCTGGTCAAAAGGCGGCTCGCGTACACATCTTCGGCCGCGTGCAAGGCGTCTGGTTTCGCGGCTGGACAGTGACCACGGCCGTCGATCTGGATGTCGAGGGCTGGGTGCGCAACCGCCGCGACGGCTCCGTCGAGGGCCTCTTCGTCGGTCCAGAAGTGGCTGTGGATGCCCTGGTCGAGGCCTGCCGGCGGGGGCCCGGCGCGGCTGTCGTCCTCGACGTCCAGGTGCAGCCGGCGGATGACGAGGAAGCCGCCGCCGTCAGCGGCCAGGGATTTCGTCAGGCCGCCACGATTTAAGGCGAAGCGAAACTCTTGGCGAAGGTTTGTCGCAGCACGGCATCGACCTCGGCCATTTCGGCCCTAATCCCAAGTGCCGCCAGCGAGGTCACACCGTGCTCGCCGATTCCGCAGGGCACGATGCCGCGGTAGTGGCCGAGGTCGGGAGCAACGTTCAGCGAGGCACCGTGAAAGCTCACCCAGCGCCGCACCCGCACGCCGATGGCGGCGATTTTTTCCTCGCCGCCGCCGGGCCCCACCACCCAGATGCCGACGCGGCCCTGGCGGCGCTCGCCCTGCACCCCGAAGTGCGCCAGCGTGGCGATCAGCCAGCCTTCGAGGTTTTGCACGAAGGCCCGCACGTCGCGGCCGCGGCTGGCGAGATCGAGCATGACGTAGGCCACGCGCTGACCCGGGCCGTGGTAGGTGTAGCGGCCGCCCCGCCCGGTGCGGTGGACGGGCAACAGGTCGGGGTCGATAAGCTCAGCGGGATCGGCGCTGGAGCCAGCGGTATAGAGCGCTTCGTGCTCGAGCAGCCAGACCAGTTCGCCGGCCCGGCCGGCGCGGATGGCGGCCACACGCTCTTCCATCGCCGCCACCGCCTGGGCATAGCCGACGGGCCGCTCGCTGTGGCGCCATTCGAGTTCCGTCACGTTCATTCTCCGTTTCGCCTTAACGCTTTACTAACCCTATGCGCCGATGTTGCTATGATAGTCATCATTGGCAAGCGGGAAAGGCCGGACCATGGCCGACGATTCTTCCGAAAAGGCGGTCAGCGATGTCACCGTAGAGCTCTCCGTGGTGCTGGGCCGGGCCGAAATGCCCATCCATCAGTTGCTCAAGATGGGCCGCGGTGCCGTTATCGAGCTCGATGCGACGGTCGATTCTGATGTCGGCATTTTTGCCAACAACCGCCTCATTGCGCGTGGCGACGTCATGGTGGCGGGCGAGAATATCGCCGTTTCGATCACCGAAAATATCGTGGCGTCCGAGGAATAACGCATCCCGCCCCTTGATCGAAGGGCCGGGATTTGCTATTTCGACGCGGTATTCGGCGGTCGTGGCGGAACTGGTAGACGCGCAGCGTTGAGGTCGCTGTGGGCGCAAGCCCGTGGAAGTTCGAGTCTTCTCGACCGCACCAATTATCCAGCCCGCGGGTTCGCCCGCGGGTTTCTTTTTGCGCCGCAGGATTAGGCGCTATGCTCGGCCCCGGGCACGGCCCGGTGAGAAATGCGGGTTAATGATCCATTCGGGATACACGAGCTGGGACAGGAGCCGGGTATGAGCGGCCAGGGTGAACATCCAGCGGCATCGGACGATGCCTATGGGCTGACGCCGGACCGCATCCGGGCCGTTGTTGGGGCCCTGGGTGAGGGACGCATAGAGCAGGCCGTGGAACTGGTCGAGCCCCTGCATTCGGCCGATATTGCCGATCTCATCGATCTCATTGGAACCGCCGAGCGGCGTCTGCTGATCGAGGCCATGCGCGGCGTGCTCGATCCCGAGGTACTGGCTGAGCTCAGCGAAGAGGTGGCGGAATCGGTGGTCGAACAGCTCGGCCCAGTCGATGTCGCAGCGGCCGTCACCGAGCTCGAGACCGACGATGCGGTCGACCTGCTGGAGGATCTCGACGAAGCCGGACAGCGCCAGGTGCTGGACGCCGTGCCGGTGCCCGAGCGCGCCCATATCGAGGCGGCCCTGGCCTATCCCGAGGATAGCGCCGGCCGCCTCATGCAACGCGACTTGATTGCCGTGCCGGCTTTCTGGACCGTTGGCCAGACCATCGATTACATGCGTGATAGCGACGACCTGCCCGATGAGTTCTACGAGATCTTCGTCGTCGACCCGACCCATCGGCCGATCGGCACGGTTCCGCTCAACCGCATCATGCGCACCAAACGCCCGGTGCTGGTCAGCGCCATCATGGAAGCCGAACCTATCCGCGTCGAGCCTGGCACCGACCAGGAGGAAGTTGCGTACTTGTTTCAGCAGTACGACTTGGCCTCGGGCGCCGTGGTCGACGCTTCGGGGCGGCTGATCGGCGTGATCATGGTCGACGACGTGGTCGACGTCATCCACGAGGAGGCCGAAGAGGACATTCTTCGCCTGGCCGGTGTCTCCGAGACCGACATCAATGCCAGTATTCGCACCACCACCCAGCGCCGTTTCATCTGGCTGCTGATCAATCTGATGACGGCGATCCTGGCCTCGGCCGTGATCGCCCAGTTCGATGCCGCCATCGAGAAGATCGTGGCGCTGGCCATACTGATGCCCATCGTCGCCTCGATGGGCGGCAACGCCGGCACCCAGACCATGGCAGTGGCGGTACGCGGCCTGGCCACCCGCGAGCTGACCGTGACCAATGCGCGCCGCATCGTCGACAAGGAACTGGTGGTGGGCTTCTTCAATGGCGTGCTGTTTGCCCTGCTGGTCGGGTTGGTGGCCGGTTTCTGGTTCGCTGATGCGGCGCTGGGCGGCGTGATCGCCGCCGCCATGGTCATCAACATGTTGGTGGCGGCGCTATCGGGCATTCTGGTGCCACTGGGCTTTGACAGGATGGGCGTCGACCCGGCGGTGGCAAGCTCTGTCTTCGTCACCACGATCACCGACGTGGTGGGGTTCCTGGCCTTTCTCGGGCTGGCCGCCGGGCTGCTGCTCTAGCCCGCATTTCTCACCGGGTCATGGCCTGCGCGGTGCTGTCGCGCCGACCGGGTAGGAACGCTGCGCAGCTCGATGTGGGACATCGGGCAAGCCGCGCGACGCACCCTGTCGGCGCGACCGCGCCGCCCGAAGGGTCGCACCGCAGAGTCCTTGTGCACGCGCCCGCGTTGTCAAAGACCGAAGCGCGTAGTCCCACTACGCTCTTCGGTCTTTTCCTAGCGGATCGCATCACCTGGGTGCGACGCAAGCCGTGACCCGGTGAGAAATGCGGGCTAGGCCGCGCTTGGGCAGACGGGCAAGATGGCTTGCCAAAGGGGCAGGCAATTCAGCATGCAGCAATCAGCAAACCAACGCACCTTCAGCTACATCGTGGTGGGCGCCGGATCGGCCGGCTGCGTGCTGGCCAATCGCTTGAGCGAAGACGGCCGTGA
>JASLXG010000019.1 GCA_030740435.1 Alphaproteobacteria bacterium
CAGCAGATTGTGGTTGCGCCGGATGTAGCTGATGATGCCCTCGTCCATCTTGTCGCCGCCCACCCGCACCGAGCGCGAATAGACGATGCCACCCAGCGACAGCACCGCCACCTCTGTGGTGCCGCCGCCCACGTCGACCACCATCGAGCCCGTCGGTTCCGTCACCGGCAGGCCGGCGCCGATGGCCGCCGCCATCGGCTCCTCGATCAGGAAGACGCGGCGGGCGCCGGCGCTTTCGGCCGATTCCTGGATGGCGCGCCGCTCCACCGCCGTCGAGCCCGAGGGCACGCAGATGATGACCTGCGGGCTGGCGAACGAGCGCCGGTTGTGCACCTTGCGGATGAAGTGCTTGATCATCTCCTCGGCGGTCTCGAAGTCGGCGATGACGCCGTCGCGCAAGGGCCGGATGGCCTCGATGTTGCCCGGTGTGCGGCCTAGCATCATCTTGGCTTCGTCGCCGACGGCCAGAACCTGCTTCTTGCCCCGGTGGTCGACGATGGCCACCACCGAGGGCTCGTTGAGGACGATGCCCCGGCCTTTGACGTACACCAGCGTGTTGGCCGTACCGAGGTCGATTGCCATGTCGGAAGACATGATGCCGAGAAGATTGGAAAACATTCCTGTGTCTGATCCCCTGCTGCCGTGTCCCTAACCGTCTGTGTTTGGGGGGGAGGCCGTTGCCGCCCCCCACCGATCCCGTGCCGTGGCCGGCCTAGGCCGAAAGCGCCGCCGGCGCGCTGCTTCCCTTGTTCGTCATCAGCTTGTTGAGGGCGTTGATGTAGGCCCGCGCCGAGGCCACCAGGGTGTCGGTGTCGGCGCCCTGGCCGTTGGCGGTGCGGTCCTCGTCGGCCAGCCGCACGGTGACGCCGGCCTGGGCGTCGGTACCCTCGGTCACCGCGTTGACCTGATAGAGCTGCAACGTGGCGCTGTGAGGCACCAGTTCCTTGATGGCGTTGAAGGTGGCGTCGACCGGTCCGTCGCCGGTGGCCTTGGTCTGCCGCGTGCTCCCATCGACCTCGATCTCGAGCTCCGCGGTCTGGGGCCCGATGGAGCCGCAAATTACCTGCAACGAGACGAAATTGACGAAATCGTTGACCCGGGCCTCGTCGTCGACCAGGGCAATGATGTCCTCGTCGTAGACGTCCTTCTTCTTGTCGGCCAGATCCTTGAAACGGCGGAAGGCGTCCTGCAACTGGTTGTCGCCGACGGTGAAGCCCAGTTCGTTGAGCTTCTCGCGGAAGGCGTGGCGGCCGGAATGCTTGCCCATGACCAGGGTCGATTGTTTGAGGCCGACCGATTCCGGGGTCATGATCTCGTAGGTGCCGGCGTGCTTGAGCATGCCGTCTTGGTGGATGCCGGCTTCGTGGGCGAAGGCGTTGGCGCCGACGATGGCCTTGTTGTTCTGCACCGCGAAACCGGTGATGGCCGAGACCGTGCGCGAGGCCAACATGATGTCTTCGGTCTTGATGGCGGTGGTCTTCTGGGTCAGGTCGTGCCGCGTCCGCAGCGCCATGACGATCTCTTCCATGGCGGCGTTGCCGGCCCTCTCGCCGAGTCCGTTTATGGTGCATTCGACCTGCTGCGCACCGCCCTTGATGCCGGCCAGGGAGTTGGCCACGGCCAATCCCAGGTCGTTGTGGCAGTGCACCGAGAAGCGCGCCTTGTCGGAATTGGGCACGCGTTCGCGAACCATGCGGATCAGTGCCTCGTATTCGTCAGGCAACGCGTAGCCCACGGTGTCGGGAATGTTGATGGTGCCGGCCCCGGCCTTGATGGCGCTTTCGATGCAGCGGCAGAGGAAGTCGTGCTCGGTGCGGGTGCCGTCCTCGCTGCTCCACTCGACGTCGTCGCAGTGGTTGCGGGCGCGCGTCACGCTGTCGATGATGCCCTGGTGGACTTCCTCGGGCTCCATCTGCAGCTTGTACTTCATGTGCAGCGGGCTGGTGGCGACGAAGGTGTGGATGCGCTTCCTTGCCGCCGGCGCCAGGGCCTCGGCGGCCCGGTCGACGTCCTTGAGGCCCGACCGCGCCAGGCCGCAAACGATCGCTTCCTTGACCATCTTGGCAACTTCGTTGACGCATTCGAAATCGCCGTTGGAGGCGATGGGAAAGCCGGCCTCGATGATGTCGACGCCCATGGCCTCGAGGATTTCGGCCAGGCGCAATTTTTCTTCCAACGTCATGGAGGCGCCGGGCGATTGTTCGCCGTCGCGCATGGTGGTGTCGAATATGAATATTCGGTCGGCGTCGGTGGAAGTCATTCCTTTAGGTCCTTCGTATGGATGTGATGCAAATTGTTCGTCGCTGTCTTTCCCCCTGAACGTCAGCGCACCACACAGGCACCGTGGCTGCCGGGCTCAGGGGCAGCTAAGTCGAAGAACCTGCCGCAGCGGCGAAGGCGTTGAACGCCGGGGCATAGCCAAGCCGAGGCCTGCCGCAATCCGCGGCCGGCCGGCTGGGCAACGCTTGGCGTTCGTCTTCATGGCCTTTTGCACCAAAACAGTCGGAATGATTTCTTCTGCTAATCAACCAGACTCTGCAATCAAAGTTAAGATTATGTGAAAGCAGGCCAGGAATACTACCTGATCCACCATTCTTAACCGCGTCGCAAAGCACTGTAATAGCTAGTATTACGCTCTTTTGTCCCTGGCTCGCAACAGCTTTGTTGGGGGCGCTCAGAACGACGAATCGGGCTCCTTTAGGAACTCGGCCTCGGCCGCCGTGGTGGGGCGCCCGAGGGCGGCGTTGCGATGGGGAAAGCGGCCGAAGCGGGCGATGATCTCGTGGTGACGCCGGGCCGCCTTCATGGTGCGGGCGCCGGTCTCGTCGTTTTCTACCAAGGCGCTAAAAAGATTTAGTGAACGCACCTGGTGGGAGAGATCCTCGCTGTGCTCGAAGGGCAGGTAGAGGAATATGCGCTGAACCTTCGGAAGCTCGCCGTCGAAGCCCCGTTCGAGGGCGCGCCCGGCCATGTCGCGGGCCAGGGCATCGCTGGCGAAAGCCTCGGCAGCACCGCGAAAGAGATTGCGCGGGAACTGGTCGAGCACGATGCACAGCGCCAGCGCGGTGCTGGCGCTGTGCAGCCAGTGCTCCAGTTCGCCCCGGCGGGCGGTCTCCACCAGGGGCAGGAAGCGGTGGCGGATTTCGGCGTCGAAATCGGCGTCCTTCTTGAACCAGATCTCGCGCTTCTCGCCATAGCCGGCGCTGCCCGGGGCTCCGAACCAGAAGTTCAAAACCTCGGCAGTGCCAGCCATTTCCAAAAAAACCTAGTTCTTCGACTTGTCGACCAGGCGGTTTTCGGCGATCCAGGGCATCATGGCGCGCAGCTTGGCGCCGACTTCCTCGATGCCGTGCTCGGAAGCGCGCCGGCGCATGGTCTTGAAGCTGGTCTGGCCGACCCGGTTCTCGAGCATCCATTCGCGGGCAAAGCGGCCTGATTGGATGTCGTCGAGCACGCGCTTCATCTCGGCCTTGACGTCGTCGGAGACGATACGGTCGCCGCGCGTGTAGTCGCCGTATTCGGCGGTGTTGGAGATCGAGTAGCGCATGTTGGCGATGCCGCCCTCGTAGATCAGGTCGACTATCAGCTTGACCTCGTGGAGGCACTCGAAATAGGCCATCTCGGGGGCATAGCCGGCCTCCACAAGGGTGTCGTAGCCGGCCATGATGAGGCTGGTCAGGCCGCCGCACAGCACCACCTGTTCGCCGAAGAGATCGGTCTCGGTCTCCTCGCGGAAGGTGGTCTCGATGATGCCGGCGCGGCCGCCGCCGATGCCGGCGCCATAGCTGAGGCCGATGTCGTGGGTGTTGCCCGAGGGGTCCTGTTCGATGGCCAGCAGGCAAGGTACGCCGCCGCCGCGCTCGTATTCCGAACGCACGGTGTGGCCGGGGCCTTTGGGGGCAATCATGAAGACGTCGAGGTCGGGCCGGGGCTCGATCAGCTTGAAGTGGATGTTGAGGCCGTGGGCGAAGGCGATGGCGGCGCCCTCGTTCAGGTTGTCGCGCAGATCGTCTTCATAGAGCTGGGCCTGGATCTCGTCGGGCGCCAGTATCATCACCACCTCGCCCCATTTGGCGGCCTCGGCCGGGTTCATGACCTCGAAGCCGGCGTCCTTGGCCTTGGCGACGCTGGCCGATGAGGGCCTGAGCGCCACCACCACGTTCTTGGCTCCGGAATCGCGCAGGTTTGTGGCGTGGGCGTGGCCCTGGCTGCCGTAGCCGACGATCACGACCTTCTTTGCCTTGATTAGGTTGAGGTCGGCGTCGCGGTCATAATAAACGCGCATGAATTGTTCCTTTTTTTGCTCTGCCGCCCGCCCCGTGGCGGGCGCTGGGAAGGGTGGTCTTACATGGCCTCCGGGCCGCGAGAGATCGCCACCACGCCGGTGCGCGAGACGTCTATCAGGCCGAGAGGCCGCATCAGGTTGATGAAGGCATTGATCTTGTCGGTCGAACCGGTCATCTCGAAGACGAAGGACTCGGCCGTGCTGTCGACGGCCCGAGCCCGGAAGATGTCGGCGATGCGCAGCGATTCGACCCGCTTGTCGCCGCTCGCGCGCACCTTCAAAAGCGCCAGCTCACGCGCCACATGCGGCCCATCGGAGGTCAAATCGCTGACCGAATGCACCGGCACCAGGCGGCCCAGCTGGGCCTTGACCTGCTCGATCACCATCGGCGTGCCGACGGTGACGATGGTGATGCGCGAGAGGTGCGCGGCATCGTCGACCTCGGCCACGGTCAGGCTTTCGATGTTGTAGCCGCGGCCGGAAAAGAGGCCGATGACACGGGCCAGCACGCCGGCCTCGTTGTCGACCAGGACGGCGATGGTATGTCTGCGTTCGTCGGTATTTCTGCGTTCGTCGGAAGCCACGTTCACGTTCCCGTCCTCGCCCTGGCACCATAGCGTTTGTCTGGCGCCGCCGCCCTAATGTCCGGCCGACGGCGGATGGCCCTCATATCATATCGCCGTCAGGCCCTGGTCGCTGCTTTGCGGAATCTCGCCGTTGGGGCCCATGATCATTTCGTAATGGGCCGCCCCCGAGGGGATCATGGGAAAGCAGTTCGCCGTCGGATCGATGGTGATCTCGGCGATCACCGGGCCGGCGGTGTCGATCATGGTCTCGATGGTGGTATCCACCTCGGCGACCTTGTCGGTGCGCAGGCCGGCGGCCCCGAAGGCCTCGGCCAGCTTGACGAAATCGGGCAGCGAATCGATGTGGCTCTCGGCGTAGCGGCCACCGTGGTGCAACTCCTGCCACTGGCGCACCATGCCCATGTAGCCGTTCCTCAGCAGCAGTACCTTGACCCCGGCCCGGTGCTGCACCGCCGTCGACAGTTCCTGGATGTTCATCATCAGCGAGGATTCGCCCGTGATGGCGACCACCAGGGCTTCGGGATGGGCCACTTGAACGCCGATGGCGGCCGGCAGACCGTAGCCCATGGTGCCCAGCCCGCCCGAGGTCATCCAGCGGTTGGGCTTTTCCATGGCCAGGTACTGGCCGGCCCACATCTGGTGCTGGCCTACGTCGGTGGTGACATAAAGGTCACGCTGCTTGGTGATCTCGCGGAAGCGGTCGATGACGTATTGCGGTTTGATCGGGCCGTCGTCCTGCTCGTAGGCCAGGCAGTGCACCGCCCGCCACTCCTCGATCTGCTTCCACCAGGCGGCCAGCGCCGTCTTGTCGGGCTGGGCCACGCTGGCCCGCCAGATCTTCAGCATGTCCTCGAGCACGTGGCCGACATCGCCAATGATCGGGATGTCGACCGGCACGTTCTTGTTGATCGACGAGGGGTCGATGTCGACGTGGATCTTCTTCGAGCCCTGGCTGAAGGCATCGAGCCGGCCGGTCACACGGTCGTCGAAGCGGGCGCCAATGTTGATCATGACGTCGCTCTTGGCCATCGCCATGTTGGCTTCATAGGTGCCATGCATGCCGAGCATGCCGAGATGCTGCCGGTCGGAGGAGGGATAGCCGCCCAGCCCCATCAGCGTGGTGGTGATGGGATAGCCGGAGGCGCGCACGAACTCGGCCAGCAACTGCGACGCTGCCGGGCCCGAATTGATGACGCCGCCGCCGGTATAGAAGATCGGCCGCTTGGCCCCGGCGATCAGTCCCACGGCCCTCTTGATGGCCTCGAGGTCGCCCTTGACCTGCGGCGTATAGGTCTTGTGGCGGACGTTGATCGGCCCCACGTAATCGCCCTCGCCAAGCAGAATATCCTTGGGCAGGTCGACGACCACCGGTCCCGGCCGGCCCGAGGCGGCAACGTAGAAAGCCTCGTGCAGCGTGTGGGCCAGCTTGGCCATGTCCTTGACCAGATAGTTGTGCTTGGTGCAGGGCCGCGTGATGCCGACGGTGTCGGCTTCCTGGAAGGCGTCGTTGCCGATCATGTGGGTCGCCACCTGGCCGGTCAGGCAGACGATCGGCGTTGAATCCATCAGCGCATCCGTGAGGCCGGTGACCGTGTTGGTGGCACCGGGACCCGAGGTCACCAGCACCACGCCGACGCGGCCGGTGGAACGGGCATAGCCTTCGGCGGCATGCACCGCGCCCTGTTCATGGCGCACCAGTACGTGACGCAGCGCATTGTTCTGATGCAGGGCATCGTAGATGGGCAATACGACCCCGCCCGGATAGCCGAATATCACCTCGACGCCTTGATCGACCAAGGCCTTCAAAATGATTTCGGATCCCGTCATACGCGTGCCGCTCATCGAACCAATCCTTCCCCTGATCCTTCCTTGGGCCGGCCTCTTGCTCCGCTCCCCATCAAATCGCCACGGCTGGTCGCCCGGGTGTCGGTGTCTGGCGCCGCTGTCCAGTCCCTGTGGCGCCGGCCACCCGAGGCAAAGGCCAATGCAGCTCGGAGGTCGGAAAACGGCGACAAATTAGACCTTTGGGCAGGGGCGGTCAACTAGAACTGACGAATAATTGGAAAGTTTTTGGCAAAAAATCTTTTCGAATCTTGCGCAGTAACTGTGGGCCAATCGGCCGCTTGGTGGCGCAGCCAGGTGAGTTGGCGTTTGGCGTAGCGCCGGGTGTCGCGCTGCGCCAGGGCCACGGCCTCGTCGAGGCTGAGCTGGCCGGCCCGGTGGCGGGCCAGCGGCCCCACCCCCAGCGCCTTCATGGCCGGCAGGCCGGGATCCAGCGCCAGCTCCTCCAGGGCCGCCACCTCGGCCAGAGCGCCGGCCTCGATCATGTCGAGAAAGCGAACGTCGCAGCGTCGGTAAAGCTCGGGCCGGGGCAGTTCGAGGATGCAGCGCAGCAGGGGATCGCCGAGCCCGCGCTCCGGCGCCTGGCGCTGTTCGGCCTGCCAGGCGGAGAGCGGCCGGCCGGTGGCCTGCAGCACCTCCCAGGCTCGGATCAGGCGGGCGCTGTCGCCGGCTTGCAGGCCGGCCGCGGCGCCGTCGCGGGCCAGCAACTCGGCCCTCAAGCCGGCGCCGCCGAGTTCGCGGTGGCGGGCCTGGGCGGCGGCTCGGATGGCGGCTGGGATCTTTGGCACCGGGGCCAGGCCATCGAGCAGTGCGCGCAGGTAAAGCCCGCTGCCGCCAACCACGATGGCGACGCGGCCGGCCGCTTGGGCGGCCCTGATCTCGGTCCGGGCCAGGCCTTGCCAGCGTCCGGCCGAGCAGCGTTCGGCCGCCGGAACGACGCCGTATAGCCGGTGCGGCGCCCGTGCCAGCTCGGCCGCGCCGGGCCGCGCCGTGAGCACGCGCAGCTCTTCATAGACCTGCATGCTGTCGGCATTGATCACGGTGGCGCCACCGGTTTCGGCCAAGGCTTCGGCCAGTTCAAGCGCCAAGCCGGATTTGCCGCTGGCGGTAGCTCCCGTTATAAGGATGACGCCTTTGTCCATTGCCGCCACTTGAATCGAGGGGCCGCGCAGCGGGTCGCTCGCCGGCCCCTTCTCACCGGCCATACCACAGCATAATGGAAAACGTGCTCACGCTCATCGCCGGTCGATGGGACGCACCTTTGCAGACCTTGCAGGTGGACCTGGCCCGGGCCGCGCTCGACGAAGCCGGGGCCGAGGCCCTGGCGCCGGACTGGCTGTGCCCGGGGGTGGCCTGCGACATCGCTTACGAAGGCATCGAAGCGGACGAGGGCGAGGCGGCGGTGCGGCAGTACCTCATCGATCTGCCCATCGACATCGCCTCGCAAGCGCTGGCGGGGCGGCAGAAGAAGTTGCTGGTGGCGGACATGGATTCGACCATCATCGCCCAGGAATGCATCGTCGAGATCGCCGAATTCGCCGGCAAGCGGGCCGAGGTGGCGCGTATCACCGACCTGGCCATGCGGGGCGAGCTGGATTTCGAGGCGGCGCTGCGTGAACGCGCCAAGATGTTGGCCGGTCTCGGTTTCGAGCTGCTGCACGAGGCTTGGGAACAGCGCATCAGCCTGACGCCGGGGGCCCAGACCCTGGTCCAGGTGATGCGCGCCAGCGGGGCCTACACGGCGCTGGTCTCGGGCGGCTTCAACTATTTCACCCGGGCCGTGGCGCGGCGCGTCGGCTTCGATGTGCACCAGGCCAACGAGCTCGAGATCAAGGACGGCCAGATCACCGGCCGGGTGCTGGACCCGGTGGCCGGGGCGGTAGCCAAGCGACTGACGCTGGAGCGGCTGTGCCGGGAGCTGGGCATCGAGAGCAGCGATTGCCTGGCCCTTGGCGACGGCGCCAACGACATTCCCATGATCCAGGCGGCCGGCCAGGGCGTCGCCTACCACGCCCAGCCCCTGGTCGCCGCCGCCGCCCACACGCGCATCGACAACGGCGACCTGACGGCGGCGCTTTACCTGCAGGGCTACCGCCGCGACGACTTGGCGCCTTATCTTGATTGAGGTCAGGCGGAAAAAAACGGCCGGTGCCCGAGGGCACCGGCCGAAATGGCAAACGCTTTTGCTACTCGGCGGCGACCTTGGGCAGGCCCGCCAGCGCCATGGCCAGTTCGTTCTGCGAGTAGTCCTCGTCCTTCAGGTTGCCGGCGTGGTACTCGGAATAGGCCGCCATGTCGAAGTGACCGTGGCCGCAGAGATTAAAGAGGATGTTGCGGCTGGTGCCTTCCTCCTTGCACTTGAGCGCTTCGTCGATGGCGCCCTTGACGGCATGGTTGGCTTCGGGGGCCGGCGTGATGCCTTCGCTGCGGGCGAACTGCACGCCGGCGGTAAAGCACTCGGTTTGGTGATAGGCCACCGCGCGGATCAGGTCGAGATCATAGAGGTGGCTGACCAGCGGGCCCATGCCGTGGTAGCGCAGCCCACCGGCATGGAACCCCGGCGGCACGAAGCTGGCGCCCAGGGTGTGCATCTTGACCAGCGGCGTCATCATCTTGGTGTCGCCGAAATCGTAGGCGAACTGGCCGCGGGTCAGGCTGGGGCAGGCGGCCGGCTCGACGGCCACCACCTCGACGTCGGGGCCACCGCGCAGCTTGTTGCCGATGAAGGGGAAGACCAGGCCGGCGAAGTTGCTGCCGCCGCCGGTGCAGCCCACCAGCACGTCGGGGTAGGCGTCGGCCATCTCCATCTGCAGGATGGCTTCCTGACCGACCACGGTCTGGTGCGTCAGCACGTGATTGAGCACGCTGCCCAGCGCGTACTTGGTGTCGTCGTTGGTGGCGGCGATCTCGACGGCTTCGGATATGGCGATGCCCAGGCTGCCGTTACTGTCGGGATTGTCGGCCAGCACGGCCTTGCCGGCCTCGGTCTCGGTGCTCGGGCTGGCCACGCACGAGGCGCCGAAGGTTTCCATCATGGCCCGGCGATAGGGCTTCTGCTGGTAGCTGACCTTGACCATGAAGACCCGGATGTCGATGCCGAAGACGCCGCCGGCGAAGGCCAGCGACGAGCCCCACTGGCCGGCTCCGGTCTCGGTGGCGATCTTGGTGATGCCTTCTTCCTTGTTGTAGAAGGCCTGGGGCACAGCGGTGTTGGGTTTGTGGCTGCCGGTCGGGCTGACGCCTTCGTACTTGTAGAAGATCTTGGCCGGGGTATCGAGGGCCTGCTCCAGCCGCCGGGCACGGTAGAGCGGTGTCGGCCGCCACAGGCGGTAGACGTCGCGCACCGGGTCGGGAATGCCGATCTCGCGGTCGGCGCTGACTTCCTGGCCGATCAGGGCCATGGGAAAGAGCGGCGCCAGATCGTCGGGCCCCACGGGCTGGCCGGTGCCTGGGTGCAAGACCGGTGCCGGCGGCTCGGGCAAGTCGGCCACGACGTTGTACCAGGCCTTGGGAATCTGCTCCTCGCCGAGCAGATACTTGGTGCTGTCCGTCATATTTGTCCTCCCATGCGTTTCTCCCGGGTCCGGTCCGTTACAGGGACCCCCGGTGTTCTGGCGGTATTGTACGCACCGCTCGGCTCCCGCGCCTAGGAGAAATCCGGGTCAGGCTCCCTGTCCAGAAAAAACCCGGAGGCAGAGCCTCCGGGTGAACGCGTGAATGTTCGATGGGCCTCGGGGTCAGTAAGCCAGCGGGCCGGTCTGCTTCACCCAGCGGCCTTTCTTGACCTGATAGAGAATCGAAGCAGTGGTGCCGCGGTGGTTGTCGGCGCTGAAATTCTGCACCGGCCCACCAAAGATATCTTTGTATCCTTTGATGCTCTCCAGGGCCTTGACCAGACCCTCGACGGTGAGGTTGCGGCCTGCCCGGTCCAGCCCCATTACCGTCAGGTCGGCGCCAATGTAGCCCAATTGCGCAGGGCTTCCGGGATACTTGCCGTATTTGGCCTTGTAGTCTTCCAGCCACTTCCGGACTATCGCGCGGCTGTCGTCGGGATAGACCGGTGGCACCGAACCCAGGCCATAAAGCCCTTCGGTGATGCCGCCCTTGGCACCAGCAACGAACGATGCCACGCCGGCGCCGCTGGAGAAGAATATGGCGTCGAAACCCATCTTGCGCGCCGTGGCAAAGGGCAGGATGGTGTCCTTGATGATGGTGCCCATGGCGATGGCTTCGCATTTGGCCTTCTTGAACTTGGCAACGGCGGCGACGAAGTCCGATGCGGTCGGCTTGTGGGCCGACCGGGCAGCCAGTTCAAGGCCCATCTTCTTGGCCTGATCCTGGGCCCCGAAGAGGATCTCCTTGCCGAAATCCGAGTCCTGATAGATGACGCAGAATGTCTTGACGCCGGCGGTTTTCGCGAGATGTGCCATGCCGGCACGGATGTGGTCGTAGTAGGTCGAAATATGGGCGAACTTTAGCGCATGGTGGGGCTCGGTCATCTGCCGTGCCGCCGAGAACGGGAATAGGTTGGGAATATTCGCCTTGATCATCCGTGGCAGAATGGCGTTGTTCATGGGCGTGCCCATGCCGCCGAGAATGGCGAAAACCTTGTCCCTGTTGATCAGCTTGTTGGCTGCTTGAACCGCCCGCGGCACCTGGTACTGGCTGTCCTCGACGACCAGCCTGAGCTTGCGTCCATGAATGCCGCCTGCCGCGTTCACTTCATCAAAACGCATTTGCATGGCGTTTCGGGACGGCACTCCCCAGACCGAAGCCGGCCCCGACAGATCCGAGTGCACCCCGATGACTATCTCTTTGTCCGTGACGCCCGCCCCTTGCACCGCCGTTGCCCCGGCTAGCATGGTGACTGATAAGGCCAGCAGGCCTAAACTTTTTCGTGGCTCCATTTTTTCTCTCCCTTCGTGGTTTGGCTATTCTGGTTTAGACCCTGAACAAGGTCAACGTTACCCCAAGGCACTTCAGGCCGCTTGATACATATCTTCGATCAGGTCGGCATATTTTTCGCTGACGAATTTTCGCTTCAGTTTCATCGTCGGTGTCAGCTCGTCATCTTCCGGGTCGAGCTGATGTTCCAGCAGACGAAACTTCTTGACCGTCTCGACGCGGGCAAATTTCTTGTTGGCCTTCTCTACTTCCGAATCTATCAACGCCATGACCTCTGGCGTACGCGTCAAACTGGTAAAATTCGTGAACGGCACGTTATGATCCTGCGCGTATTTCTCGACATTCTCGTGGTCGATCATGATCAGGCAGGTAAGATATTTCCTCCGGTCACCGATAACGACCGCATCGGAGATATAGGGTGAGAACTTAAGCTCGTTCTCGATCTCGGTGGGGGTGATGTTCTTGCCGCCCGCGGTGATGATGATGTCTTTCATGCGGTCGGTGATCTTGACGAACCCTTGGTTGTCGATCAGGCCGACATCACCGGTGTGCAGCCAACCGTCGACAACGGTTTCAGCTGTCTTTTCGGGCTGGTTGAGATAGCCCATGAAGACGTGGTCGCCGCGCAGCAGGATCTCGCCCGCATCGGAAATGCGGACCTCGCCGAAGGGTACCCGCCGGCCCACGGTTCCCAGCTTGACCAGGCCCGGCAGATTGGCGGTTGCCAGTCCGGTGTTTTCGGTCTGCCCGTAGACCTCGTAAAGGCTGATGCCGAGCGCCTGATACCAACGGATCAGGTCCGGTGAGATGGGCGCTGCGCCGGTCCAGGCCCAATGGCAGTTCCCCAGGCCGATGATCTTTCGGATATTGTTCAGCACGAAGCGCTGCGCCATCAGATTCCTGAGGCCCAGCCAAAATGGTACCGGCTTCCCCTCGGCTGCGCAGGTCGCCGCCCGTTCACCGATGGCGATGGCTTTCCGGTAGGCCCAGCGCTGCAGCGGCGTAGCGTCGGAGAGCGCAATCATTATCGAGGAGTAGAACTTCTCCCATACCCGGGGCACGGCGCCCATGATCGTTGGCTGCACCTCCTGGACGTTTTCCGGCACCGTATCGGGGTTTTCGATATAGTTCGAAACCACTCCGGCATAGAGCGCCAGGTAGCAGCCATGTACGCGCTCCGCCACATGGCACATGGGCAAAAACGCCAAGCGCTCTTCGCCTTGTTCCTTCCAGCCAAATGACAGCGTGCTGTTGACGCACTGGAAAATGATATTCCGGTGGGAAATCATCGCCCCTTTGGGTGGGCCGGTGGTGCCGGAAGTATAGACCAGAATGGCCAGATCATCGGGCTGGGCCAGATCCAGGCATCGTTCGAATTCACCTGGATTTTTCTTGTCGAAATCCTCTCCCAGCTCGAGGAAGGTAGTGAAGTCGATGGCCATGGGATCCGAAAAATCCCGCAATCCCTCCATGTCAAAGATTACGATTTTCTCGAGTGTGTGGCAGTTCTCCCGGACGGAAAGAACCTTGTCGAGTTGCTCTTCGTTTTCGACGAATATGATTCTTGTCTTTGAATCATTGACCAGGTATTCGATCTGGCTCGGTGCATCCGTCGGATAGACTCCGGCACTGACCCCACCGGCACATAGGCAGCCCAGGTCGGCATATATCCATTCCGGTTTGTTGTTGGAAAGCACGCAGATAACCTGCCCCTTCTCGAGGCCCAGGGCGCGAAACGCCATGGCCACCCGGCGCATATTGTCACCCAACTGGCCCCAGGTGATTTCCTGCCAGATGCCGAAGTCCTTCTCGCGGATGATCACCCGGTCGGGAATGCTCTTGACGCGCCGCCAAATCATCCCCGGTACCGTGCCGGTGGCGGCATCATCCTCGGCGATGGTCAATTCCGTGCCGGCATCGGTCGTCAGCTGTCTGGTGGTGATGTTGCCTTTCATGACGAGCCCATTTCCCATGATTTCCCTAGCGCCACTGCTTTTTTTTCTTCCAGCGGCGTTTTCCGCGAACCCCTGTTTCTTTCACACCCAGATAAAACTCCTGAATGTCCTCGCTGTCCAACAGGGTCTGGCAATCACCCTCCATGACGATCCGGCCGACTTCGAGGACGTAGCCGAAATCAGCCATGTTCAGGGCCATTTTGGCGTTCTGCTCGACCAACAGCATGGTGACGCCCTGCTCTTGGTTGATACGCGCAATGATATCGAAAATCTGCCGCACCAGCAGCGGCGACAGGCCCAGCGAAGGCTCATCCAGCAGCAGCAGCTTGGGGCGCCCCATCAGCGCGCGACTGATCGCCAGCATCTGTTGTTCGCCACCGGAAAGCTGGCCGGCCGCCTGGTGCGCACGCTCTTTCAGGGCCGGGAAATAGTCCAGGACCATTTCCTGATCGCGCTCGATCTCCCGGCGATCGCGACGGGCATAAGCTCCCATCATCAGGTTTTCCCGGACCGAGAGGAAGGGGAATACCTCCCGTCCTTCCGGAACGTGGCACAGTCCCTGGCGCACGACCCAGTCCGGGTTGCGGTTCTGGATCTCCTGGCCGTCGAACAGGACGGAACCCTTCCGCGGATCCATGACGCCGGAAATCGTTTTCAAGATGGTCGTCTTGCCGGCACCGTTGGCGCCAAGTACGGCCACGATCCTGCCCGTCTCGACCCGCAGGCTGACCCCGCGGATGGCCATGATCGGACCGTAGTAGGTCTCGATATTGTTCAGGGTCAGGATCGCGTCGTCCATCATCAGTCCCCGATATAGGCCTTGATCACCTCGGGATCCTGTTGCACTTCAGCGGGCGTGCCTCTGGCCAGGACTTCGCCGTAGTTGAGGACCAGCACCCGATCCGAGACCTGGCCGACCAGCTTCATGTCGTGTTCCACCATCAAAACGGTGATGCCCAGATCCTTGACGATATCCTCGATCCAAAACGCCATATCCTCCGTTTCCTCCACGTTGAGGCCGGAGGAGGGTTCATCGAGCAACAGCAGCTTCGGTTCGGTGCACAGTGCCCGGGCCACTTCCACGACCTTGCGCACACCGAAGGGCAGATTGGCGATCAGCGAATTGCGATAGCGGGCCAAATCGAGAAAATCGATGACCTCCTCCACCCGTCCGCGGTGGGCCAGTTCGCTACGGCGCACCGAAGGCAGGAACAGCATCTCGCCGATTAGGTTCGAGGTCCGGTGGGGGTGCCGGCCGATCAACAGGTTCTGCAGAACGCTTGCGTGTTCAAAGAGCTCGATATTCTGGAAGGTGCGGGCGATGCCCAATCCCGCGATTACGTGCGGTGCCGCGTCGGAAATATCGCTGCCATCGAAAGTCAAGCTTCCTTCGGTCATATCGTAGATGCGGCTGATCAAATTGAAGATCGTCGTCTTGCCCGCGCCGTTGGGTCCGATGATGGTGAAGACCTCGCCCCGGGCAACGTCGAACGACACGTTGTTGACCGCGCGAATGCCGCCGAAGCGAATCGAGATACCGTCCGCCGCGAGCAAGCTCATCGCAGGCGCTCCGATTTCAAATAGGTCTTTTGTCTCTTGAAGGTGGCCTTCTTGTATAGGGGGAAGAGGTCGAAAAAAAAGCGGATCTTCATCCAGCGGCCGTAGATCCCCAGGGGCTCCAGCAGGATCACGTAGACCAATACCAGGCCGAAGATGCCCGGCTCCAGACCGGCGGCCGTGGCGATCTGCTGCGGCAGGTAGTCACGCATGATAGCTATGGCCTGCGGCAGCAGCCCGACGAACACCGCCCCAAAAACGGCACCGTGAAGCGATCCTACGCCGCCCACCACGACCATCAGCACGAGCTGGATCGACAACAGGATGTTGAAGGCGTCCGGCGACAGGTATTGCACGTAATGGGCAAAGAGGGCACCGCCCAGGCCGGTGATCCCGGCGCTGACGGCGAAGGCTATGGTTTTGTACTTGGCCAGATTGACGCCAATGCTTTGGGCCGAAATCTCGCTATCCCGGATCGCCACCAAAGCCCGTCCCGTCGGCGACCGAATCAGATTGGCGGCCAGCCAGATCACCAGGATCAACACCAGCAGGCAGAGATAGTAGAACTCCCAACTGGCGGTCAGTTGGTAGCCAAAGAGGTCGGGCGGTTCCACGGCCAGGCCGTTATATCCCCCGGTCACCGAATCCCAGTTGGCGAAGACGTGCTCGACGATGATCGCGAAAGCCAAGGTGGCGATGGCAAGGTAGATGCCGGTCATGCGCAGCGTCGGAACACCGACGGCGACGCCGGCCGCGGCGGTGACGATGGCGGCGGTGGGCATGGCAACCAGAAAGGGCACGCCCTTCGACAGCAGATAGGCATGGCAATAGGCGCCGATGCCGAGGAAGGCGGCGTGTCCCAGGCTGATCAATCCGGTGAATCCCACCAGGATCATCAAGCCGATACCGGCCACCGCCCAGATGAACAGGGCGGCGATTTCGTTGATGAAAAAATCGCTGAGCAGCGCCGGCAGAACGACCAGCGCGGCAAGCAAGGCGCCATACCAGAAGAGATCGCCGCCGTGACGCCAAATGTTGATGTCTTGTTGGTATCTGGTCTTGAAAACGAAACGCATGAACTCAGACCTTCTTGCGCACGAACTGCGCGAACAGGCCTTGGGGACGCAGGACCAGGACGATCAACAGGACCAGGAAAGCAGACACCTCCATGAAGCCGGCGGGCAGCCAAAGGCCGGCGGCTTGTTCCACCACACCGATAATCAGGCCGCCGACGAGGGCTCCCGGAATGCTCCCGAAACCGCCCAGAACAGCGGCGGCGAAGGCTTTGATGCCGATGAAGCCCATGTTCGGATCGATCAGGGTGAGCGGCGATACCAAAACGCCCGCCACCACCGCAACGCCGGCGCTGATGGCCCAGATCAGGGAGAATACCCGCCGCACCGGGATGCCCATATAGTAGGCCGCCAATTGATTCTGTGAGGCGGCCTGCATGGCGACGCCAATTCGCGTGTACTTGAAAAACAGGTAAAGCACGAGGCAAAGCAGGAGTGTGCCGACGATAATGGCGACGTTTTCCTGCCCGATGGCGAGAAACTCGCCACCCAGCATCTTGTTGGTGAAGGGCGTTTCGAAGGACAGCGGATCATATCCCCAGATGGTTCCGGCGGCGGTTCGCAGCACGAAACCCAGTCCGATCGTCAGCATGACCACGGCGAACTGCGGCTGACCGATAACCCAGCGCAGGACCAGGGCATCCAGCAGGTAGCCGAAGGCGGCCAGCAAAACCACGGCCAGGAAGAGGCCCAGCCAATAGGGCATCCCCATTTCCGCGATCAACATATAGGCCACGAACGCGCCCAGCATGAGCAAGTCACCCTGGGCAAAATTGACCATTTCGGTGGCTTTGTAGATCAGCACGAAGCCCAGCGCGATGAGACCATAGATGCAGCCCAGCGCGGCGCCGGACACCACGACCTGTACGAATTCCTGGAGGAATCCTCCCATCAAACTATCCGCTGGCCATCGACTTCAATGGCCTTGCAATCGCCAACAACGCGTATTCACACGACAACGCCCCCCTCGGCGGCGGAATTCATCGGCAAACATGACCGGGACCGGCTCGCGGGTCCGGCCCCGAATTCAGAACCCGACCATCCCGGGTTTGCATCCTGGAGCCATCCGGAGAGCTTAGTCCGGGGAAGGTTGCGCGAACAAGTAGACCTTACCGCATTTGCAGAAGGTTCAGAACCGCCAGGCAATCTTTCGGTTTCGCTATCGAGAGGAAAAACGGCGGGCCCAGCCCGCCGTTGCAAAAGCCACCCTGGACGAGCCCTAGCTATCCTTTAGCCGGAGCGCCACGAAGCGCAGGTTTTCGGCCCGGCGCACCAGCAGCAGCACCGACTTGCGGCTGCTTTTCCTGACCTCGCGGACCTTGTCGAGAACCTGACCCGGGCTGCCCACCTCTTCTTGCGCCACCTCGACGATGACGTCGCCCGCCCGGATGCCTTTTTCGGCCGCCGACGAATCGGCTTCGACCTCGGTGATGACCACGCCCTGCGCCGCTTCTCCAAGTTCGAAGCGCTGGCGCAACTCAGCGGTGATGGCCGCCAGTTTCATGCCCAGCGCATCCACGGCGGCGCTCGAGGGCTCCGTCGTGGGCTGCTGTTGGGCGGCAATCCGGGTTTCGTTGAGCTCGCCGATCTTGACCCTGAGATCGACCTTGGCGCCGGCCCGCCAGACCTGCACCAACACGGACTTGCCGATCTCGGTTTCAGCCACCAGGCGGGGTAGTGCGCGCATGCGCGACACCTTCTTGCCGTCGAACTCGAGAATCACGTCGCCCGCCTTGAGACCGGCCTTGTTGGCCGGGCCCTCGGGATTGACCTCGGCGACCAGGGCGCCGCTGGCTTCGGCCAGGCTCAGGCTCTCGGCGATCTCGTCGGTGACCGGCTGGATCTTGACGCCCAGCCAGCCACGCATGGTGCGGCCGAAGTTGCGCAGTTGCTTGATCACCGGCCCGGCCAGATTGGAAGGCACGGCAAAGCCGATGCCGATGCTGCCGCCCGAGGTCGAGAAGATGGCGGTGTTGATGCCGATGACCTGGCCCTTGATGTTGAACAGCGGCCCCCCCGAATTGCCCCGGTTGATCGAGGCGTCGGTCTGGATGAAGTCGTCGTATCGGCCCGAATTGAGCGCCCGCGCCCGGGCCGAGATGATGCCCGCCGTCACCGTGCCGCCGAGCCCGAAGGGATTGCCGATGGCCACCACCCAATCGCCGACCCTTGATAGGTCGGAATCGCCGAAATTGACGTAGGGCAACGGCCGGCCGGCCTCGATCTTGAGCACGGCGACATCGGTTTCCTTGTCGACGCCCAGCACCTTGGCCTTGAAGCGGCTGTCGTCGCTGAGGATGACGGTGATCTCGTCGGCCTCCTTGATGACGTGGTTGTTGGTTACGACGATGCCCTCGGCGGCGATGATGAAGCCCGAGCCCAATGAAGTGGCGCGGCGGCTGGGGCGTTCGCTGTTGCCGCCCGGTCGCTGGCGCTCGAAGAAGTCCTTGAAGAATTCTTCGAAGGGCGAGCCCGGCGGGAACTGCGGCAAGGGCACCTCGCGTTGCGCCGTGCGCAGGGTCTGGGTGGTCGAGATGTTGACCACCGCGGGCATCAGTTTCTCCACCAGATCGGCGAAGCTCTCGGGCGTCGCCCGGGCTTCGGCGCCGGCTCCGGCCAGCAGACCGAACGCCAGCACGGCGGTGCCGGCCAAGGCTTGCCAGCGGCCGATTTCTACAGCTTGTTCTCTCACGTCTCTATTCCTTTGCACCGGTTGTCCGTTTGACAAGACATATGTAGAGACAATTGTGAAAACATTGTGGCCGAAGCGAGTTTTTTTTGTGCCCCTTCAGGGCCCTTTCAGCCCCGCACCAGCCAGGCCAGCCCGACACCCAAGGTGGCGATCACCAGGCCGGCATTGCGCAGCCAGCTCGAGGGCTGATCCAGAACCAACACCATCATGCGCTTCATGCCGTCGGGAAACAGAGCGTAAAGCGCGCCTTCGATGACCAGCACCAGGGCCAGCGCCAGGAGCAGCTCCTCCATCTCCTAGCCGGCGCTCATCGCTGCCGTGCGCTCATTGACCCTCGGGTGCCGGGCCGGGCTTGCCGGTAACCGAACGAATGAAACTGAAGAACTCCGAATCGGGCGACAGCACCAGCGTCGTGTCGTCACCGCTCAGGGATTCGCGATAGGCCTCCATGGTGCGGTAGAAATTGAAGAATTCGGGGTCCTTGCCGAAGGCCTGGGCAAAGATCCTGACGGCCTTGCCATCGCCCTGGCCGCGGGTGATCTGAGCCCGCTTCTGGGCCTCGGCGATCAGTACCGTCTTCTCGCGGTCGGCCCGCGAGCGAATGCGCTGCGAGATCTCGGCACCCTGGGCCCGAAACTCGCGCGCCTCGCGCTCACGCTCGGTCCTCATGCGGGCGTAGATGGCCTCGCTGTTGGCTTCCGGCAGGTCGGCC